>VEQI01000035.1 GCA_018883305.1 Limnohabitans sp.
ACATCGATGAGGCCCAGCACCACCAGCATGACAATGGATTCGTTGAGCTCAGTGATGGGGACATCCGAGCGGTAGCCAATGCCCTTGACCAACGCCTCCAGGGCACCGGGATGGCCCATCACGGCTTCCACCAGATGTGCGAGCTCGCGCCAGAACTGAAACACGTAAATGACCTGCGCCACCACCAGGCCGACATACAGGGGCAGTTGAATCCAGCGGCTGGCAAAAAGAAGTCGAGAAACGTTGATCATGGCTGAACAGGGGTTGAATTGAGGAGGGACCGCCAACGAACGGTTCAGATGCCGGGACCGTTCGCAACAGTTCACTTGAATTGGGGTGGACGCTTCTCGATGAAGGCGCGCACGGCCTCATGGTGATCATCCGTCATGTGGGCAATGGCTTGATAGCCCGCTGACAATTCCAGCAGGGATTCCAGCGAGCTGCGTTCGCCTTCACGCAGCAGACGCTTGGTCATGCGCAACACGCCGCCTGGATTGGCGGCAATGCGGCGCGCCAGCGCCAGGGCCTCGTCCAGCAACTGGTCGTGAGGCACCACACGGGACACCAGGCCACAAGCCAGGGCTTGCTGCGCGTTGAGCGCTTCGCCGGTGAAGGCCATCTCGGCCGCTTTGGAGGCGCCCACGGCGCGCGGCAGCAGCCAGGCGCCACCGTCACCGGGGACGATGCCCACTTTGACAAAGCTTTCGGCAAACGTGGCTTTTTCGGAGGCGATACGGATATCGCACATGCATGTCAGGTCCAGGCCCGCACCGATGGCAGGCCCATTGATGGCGGCAATGACCGGCACATCCAGGTTGTACAGGGCTTTGGGCAGGCGTTGAATGCCATTGCGATATTCCTCGCGAATGGTGTCAGGCATGAGTTGCTGCGTTTGGTAACGGGCCATGTCCTTGACGTTACCGCCCGAGCTGAAGACCGTGCCCTCGGCGGTGAGAATGACGGCTCGGATGGAGGTGTCTTGACGAATGGCATCACAGGCCTGCACGAACTCATCCACCGCGTTGTTGCCGGTCAGGGCATTGCGGGTCTCGGGTTGGCTCATGGTGAGGATCAGGATGGCGCCTTCGCGGTGGCTCTTCAGGAATGTGCTCATGGGGTTGTTTTGAAGGTCGAGGATGTGACTGAGGCGGTCAGACGTTGGCCATGTCACTGGCCTGTCTCAAGATGTCCAAGGTCATGCCCTGGTGCTTCAGGGTGGCGGCACCCACCTGGTCGTGCCAGTAGGATTCTGCACCAGCGGTTTGACGCCACAAGTGCAAGCGGCGGGTGTAGAGCTGCAAGTCGTATTCGGCGGTGAAGCCGATGGCACCGTGGATGGCGTGGCTGAGAGCGGCCACCTCCACGGCCGCCTCACTGGCGCGAGCCTTGGCAATGGCCGCGCGCAACGGCGCTGGTTGCAAGCCGGTGCAAGAGAACGCCAGTTGCGCCGCCATGCGGGTGGCAAACACATGCTCGGACATCACACTGAGCTGATGCTGAATGGCCTGGAACTTGCCGATGGGCTTGCCGAATTGTTGTCGCTCATTGGCGTAGTTCAGGGTGCGGTGGAACACCTGCAGCAGTGCGCCAGCCATCAGCCCGGCGTACAAAGCGGCTTGGCAGTGCTGAAGATCCGGGGTGGGCAGGATCAGGGGTGCTTGCTCCCAGGTGGTACGTGACCAGTGCAGTCGTGCGTCCAGCGCAAACACATCATCTTCAACGCGCGCGGTTGCCACGGGCAGCCAACGGGTCTCATTCGCCACAGACACCAGCACGGATTCAGCCAACCGGGCGCCTCGCACACCCGCAGTGGACACCCCCGCCGGGCCAAGCGTGGCAGTCGTGAAGGCCAGCGCTCCCGCAGGCGCGGTGATGCCCGCGTGGGCCAGCAGTCCGCGGCCCAGCAGCGTTTCGGCCAGCGGGTAGGGCAAGGCATGCTGACCGCACAGTTCGATGAGCGGATAGAGGTCGCTCAGCGACAAACCAGCACCGTCCTGATCTTCCGGCACCAGTGCGTTGGCAAACCCGGATGATTCGATGGCCAGCCACAGGGGGTGGTGGGCTTGCGGTTGTGCCTCCAGTGCGCGAACCACATCGGGTGTGCAGCGGTTGCTCAGCAGTTGATGAAGGGCGTCGGCAAATAGGTTGTCCATGGGGGGTCTCCGTCGCAGGTTCAGCGCAAGCCCAGGCCGCGGGCAATCATGCCCCGCAAGATGTCGCGGGTGCCGCCGCGCAGGGAGTAGCTGGGCGCCACCTGGGTGACGTAATGGAGGGTGTGCAGTAATTCCAGAGGAATGTTCGGGTCCGTGCGTGAGGCCAGGTCATCGGCAATGGCGTAGGGGATGAGTTGCTCCACACCCGTCCCCAGATCCTTGACCAGTGCCGCTTCCACCACCGGGCTTTCACCACGGGTGAGTTTTTCGGTGATGGCCAGGGACAAGGCGCGCAGGGGCGCGAGCTGCGTGACGATCTTGCCGGCCAACCGCTGCGCAGCGGGGGTATGGCCCGCTGGCGTGCGGACATAGGCCAGCCATTCCTCAAACAGCACGATGCTGGAGTACAGACGTTCAGGTCCGCTGCGCTCGAAGGCCAGCTCGGCCGTCACTTGCGCCCAGCCAGCACCTTCTTCACCAATCAGTGCGTCCGGGGCGAGTTGCACGTTGTCGAAAAACACCTCGCAGAAATGACTGTCGCCGGACTGGTCGGTGATGGGGCGAACGGTGACGCCGGGTAAGGAAAGATCGACGATGAGTTGGGACAGTCCTTGTTGTCGGTCCTTGGCTTCACCACTGGTGCGAACCAGAGCAATCATGTAGTGGCAGTGAAAGGCATTGGTGGTCCAGATTTTCTGGCCATTGAGCAGCCAGCCCGCGTCGTTTCGGACCGCACGTGTGCGCACGCTGGCCAAATCCGAGCCGGCATTGGGCTCACTCATGCCAATGCAGAAGAAAGATTCGCCTTTGCAAATGGGCGGCAGGTAGCGTTGCTTCTGTGCCTCTGTGCCGAACTTCAAAATCAGGGGCGCACTTTGCCGGTCGGCAATCCAGTGCGAGCCCACTGGCGCACCGACATTGAGGAACTCTTCCACCAGCACATAGCGCGCATAGGCACTTCGCCCGCCACCGCCATACTCACGCGGCAACGTGATGCCCAGCCAGCCACGACGCCCCAACTCGCGGCTGAAGGCCGGGTCGTAGCCGGACCAGGCGCGGGCTCGGATGTGCGCCGGTATGCCGGTCAGCGCCTGCGCCAGAAAACTGCGCACATCGGTGCGCAGGGCCTCGTCCTCGGCGGGCAAGGCGGTGGGGTTGAGTGATTCGAGCTGGCTCATGGGCGCTTCTCTGGGGTGATCGATTCAAGCAGGGGGTGCGGGCGGCAGCTCATCAATCCAGCGTCACGCCGGTGCTTTTGACCACGTCGCTCCAACGCGCCAGCTCCCGTGTGATGTAACTGCCGTATTCCTCGGGTGTGGAACCCAGGGGTTCCGCGCCTTGCACGGCCAGTTTGTCACGCACCTCGGCGCTGTGCAGGGCTTTCATGACCTCTGTATTCAGGCGCTGCACGATGGCCGCTGGTGTGCCGGCAGGCACCATCATGCCTTGCCAGGCACCTGCTTCAAAGCCGGGCATCACGGTTTCTGACAAGGTGGGCGTGTCGGGAAACAGGGAAACCCGCTTGGCCGTGGTCATGGCCAGGAGCTTGAGCTTTTTGTCTTTCACAAACGGCATGACCGAGTTGATGGTGTCGGTCATGAATTGGATCTGGCCGGCCACCAGGTCCACATCCGCTGGGGCGCTGCCCTTGTAAGGAATGTGTGTGGCTACCAGGCCCTGATGGGCCACCAGTTGAAATGCGGCCAGATGCGTCACATTGCCATTGCCGGCTGAACCATAGGACAGGCGACCAGGGTTGGCCTTGGCGTAGGCAATGAACTCGCGCACGTTGTTGACGGGCAAGGCAGGATGCACCACCAGTCCAAGGGGCACCACGGCGGTGAGTGCCACGGGTGCCAGGTGCTTTTGCACGTCATAGGTCAGGCTTTTGTAGAGCGCGGGGCTGAGGGTGATGGACGAGGTGTTGTACAGCACGGTGTAGCCATCGGCAGGTGCCTTGCTGACCAGGGCTGCTGCGATATTGCCGTTGGCCCCGGGTTTGTTGTCAATAACGATGGTTTGACCCATTTGTTCGGCCATTTTTTGGGCCAGCACACGGGCCACCAGGTCGGTGGGACCGCCAGGTGGAAAGGGCACCACCAGGGTGATGGGCTTGCCGGGATAGGTTTGTGCCACCACGGGAAGAGGGGTCGTGGCCATCAGGGCCAGGGGCAGGCAGCACAATGCGCGTCGCATCAACGCAAAAGAGGAACCGGGGGGCATGAGGACTCCGTGTCAGGTAGAGGGGCTGTTGGTTGTCGGAAAGTGCATTCAATCCTAATGGATTCGATCAACGAGTTGCAGTGCGAGTGCAGTGGACGTGACAGTCAGGTCAAACCCGCATCTTGAGTTGGGGGGACGACGTCATAGTGGGAGGCCCGGGCGGAAAAGCCAGCGTAGTCAAACAGCGCCTCGAATTCAAGGACCGGCGTCAGCATGGGTGCGAGTGCTTGTGGTGTCTGCGCATGCCGGTAGGTGATCAAGGCTTGTTGCAGTGTTCGCGTCACGGCGAATAGCGCAAAACCGTAATTGAGCACGATGTCGGGGCTGTCCTCACGGGAGCGGGGCGCATCGTTCTGGGTTTCGATGCCCACGATGGGGGTGCGCGGACCTAGAAGTGCGCGGATGCTTTGCACGGTGTCTGCGTCCGCCCCGGTGGGGAACACCATATCCACTCCCAGTGCCGCAAAGGCCTGGCAGCGACGAACCGCTTCCGCCACATCATGGGTGGCCCAGATGGCATCGGTACGAGCGATGATCTGAAAGTGCGGATCTTGTCGTGCGTCCAGGGCCGCGCGTAACTTGGCCAACATGAGCTCCAGCGGGATCAGGTGCTGAGGCCTATCCGTATGCTTGCCTCCCGCGTGATCCTCGATGTGAATGGCGGACACGCCAGCTGCCTCAAAGGCTGAAACCGTTTTCCAGAGATTGGCGGGTTCATGAAAACCGTTTTCAGCATCCGCGATCACGGGCACCTTGACGGCACGCACCACCTTGCCGGCCAATTCGGTCAAGTCGTTCAATTCCAGCAATCCCACATCCGGCCAACCAAACGCCGAGGCGGCCGTGCCGTAACTGCCAATGTAGACCACGGGGTAGCCAGCCTGCTCAATGAGTTTGGCGCTAAGCACATCGTAAGCGCCAGGCAAACGAAGTGGCTGGCCAGATTGCATCAGGTGTTTCAGGGTTTCATGGCGATTCATCAGCGCTCCTTGCCTATGGTTGCACATCATGCCCGCAAGCCTCATGACTGACCAGGGAGGATCAGGTCAGGAAGACGACTTGGCGACTGCGGCCATGTGCCCGACTTGTGACAAGAGACGGTACGATGTTGTCTTTGCTTGTGATTGCGATGCCATCATGAATTTCCCCCTCCGATGTCCTCACCTGCGACGCTTGGCTGCGCTGGCCTGCCTGTGGGTGCCTGTTCTGGCCGGCGCTCAGCCAGCTTGGCCCAACAAGCCCATTCACTTCATCGTGCCGTTTTCCGCCGGAGGCGCCAACGATCTGATGGGGCGTGCTGCGGCCGAAGGTGCCAGCAAGGTGTTGGGGCAGACGGTGATTGTGGACAACCGGCCGGGGGCTGGGGGGTCGCTGGGGGCCTCCATCGTGGCCAAGAGCGCCCCCGATGGCTATACCTTTTTGATCAGCGCGGCCGGGGTGATCTCCAACAGCATGATCAAGAAGTCCTTGCCCTACAAGGACGAAGATTTGCTGCCGGTGGCCCTGATTGCCCTGTCTCCTTCCGTGGTGGTGGTGCCGCAATCGTCCCGCCACCAAACCCTCAAGGATTTTGTCGAGGCGTCCAAGCAAGGCAAGGGCTTCAACTTCGCCACCGCCGGCTCCGGCAGCACGCCGCACTTTGTGGCTGAAATTCTGAACGTGAAGTACGGCGCCCAGTTGCAACCGGTGCCCTACAAGAGTGGTTCGGAAAGCACCACGGCGGTGATGGGCGGGCAGGTGGAAGGCACCTCGGAGGCCAGCATCATCGCCTTGCCGCACATCCTGCATGATGGCAAGTTCAAGGCGCTGGCCACCACCTGGACACAGCGGATCTCGGCCTATCCGCAGTTGAGCACCGCCACCGAACAGGAGTTCCCAGAGTTGAAGATCGCGCATTGGGCGGGGGTTCACGCACCCAAGGGCACGCCGGATGACATCATGGACAAGGTGGCCGCTGCGGTGGACAAGGCCATGAAAGACCCGGCCATCACGCAAAAACTCAAGGCCTTGGGCATCGAGCCCATGGGGGGCACACGGGCTGACTTTGTCCGCTTCACCCAAGAGGAGCGCAAGCGCCTGGGCGAGATCGTGCGTGCAGCCAACATGAAAGACAACTGAGCATGGGCACCAAACAACAACTGCGTGCGATGGTGCAGGCGCGTCGGGGCGTGTTGGTGCCCGGGGCTTTCAACGCGCTATCCGCACGGGTGGTGGCCGACATGGGCTTTGAGGCTTTGTACGTGACGGGCGCGGGTGTGACCAATATGTGGTTTGGCATGCCGGATCAAGGGTTCATGGGGCTGAGTGACATTGCCGAGCACACTGCACGCATTCGTGATGCCGTAGAGTTGCCCATCATCGTGGATGCCGACACCGGCTTTGGCAACGCGATCAACACGTATCACACGGTGCGCACACTGGAGCGTGCGGGCGCAGACTGCATTCAGCTGGAAGATCAGGTGTCGCCCAAGCGCTGCGGTCACTTCAATGGCAAGGACGTGATTACCACCGAGGAAATGCTGGGCAAAATCCGGGCTGCCTGCGATGCACGTCGCGATGATGACCTCCTCATCCTGGCACGGACCGATGCAGCGGCCGTGCATGGCTTTGAGGCCGCCGTTGAGCGGGCGCAGCAATTTGCCGAGGCCGGGGCCGATATTCTGTTTGTAGAGGCCGTGACCGGGTTGGACCAGGTGCGAGCCTTGCCACAACGACTGCAGGCCCCACAACTCATCAACCTGGTGATTGGCGGCAAGACGCCCATCACCGATGCGGATGAACTCTCACGGTTGGGGTATGGATTGGTGCTGTACGCCAATGCCGCCTTGCAAGGCGCGGTGGCGGGCATGCAGCGCGCACTGGGCCAGTTGCGAACCACGCGGCGCATCGACGAGGACCCGGCCTTGGTGGCTCCTTTTGCCGAGCGGCAGCGTCTGGTGAACAAGCCCTATTGGGACGAGTTGGAGCAGCGCTACGTCTGAGGTGAACCGGCTGTTCAAGCCGGATCATGCCGTTCAGGGGCGAGGCAGTCTCGGGGCCGTGGCCAGGACGTCCCGCGCCTGCGGGGCCCACCACTTGGCCTGGGCCGTGGTGCCATGGCCGGCGGTGTATTCCGTGCCTGGAATCAAATAGGTTTTCAGATGACGCACACGCTTGAGCGCTTGATCCACCCGGGCAAGGTCAGGTGGGTTGCGTTCATCGTCCGCCGAGTTGATCATCAAGACCGTGGCGACGGTGGCATCCAGGCCAGGCTCGGGGGCGTAGTCGCGTGATGCATTCCATTGATAGAGGATGTCATTGGCGTCGGCGGTGAACGGTGCTTTGAGCAGGGTGTCCAGATGGCGGTCAGCGGCCTCGCGCGTGGGAGCGATGCGTTGCAGCGCGTGCATGCCGCCATTGGTGGCAACTGCAAACATCACGGAGGCAAACTGCGTGCTCTTCGGCTGGACTTTGTAAAAGCCCTTGTCGTAGCCAGGATCATTGCGAATGCTGTCAATGATCAGTCGGCGTGTCATCCAGTTGCGTCCTGACATTTCCACTGGCATGGAGGCCAGTGGCACCAGGATGTCCGAGTAGGTGGGATACATGCCACCAAACATCCAGGTGTGCATGCCCCCCATGGAGTTGCCAATGATCAGCCGTACGTGACGCAGCCCCAGGCCCTGAGTGAGCAGCAGATGATAGGCCCGCACCATGTCATGGTAGTTGTAGGCGGGGAAGTTGGCGGCCAGCCCATCTGAAGGTTTGCTGGAACGACCCGTTCCAATGGAGTCCGGCAGCACAATGAAATAACGGTTGGCATCAAAAGGCTGCCCAGGACCGAACAACTGCCCGCCAAAATCGGGTCCCAGCATGCCCTTGCCGGTCCCGGTGGTGCCATGGAGCACCACGATGGCTTCATGCTTGGGGTCACCCAGGGTGGTGTAGGCCAGGCGCAGTTCTGGCAGAACCGATCCATCATGAAAGGCAAAGTCGCGGGTCACCCAGGTACCTTCCACGGGGGGCGGGGTGGTTTGTGCGGCAGAAGTTGCGTGCAGCATGGTCAGGAGCAAGGAGAAGAAGCAGGCCAGGATGTTGAAAGCGCGTGTCATGGTGTGTCAATCTTCAGGGTGACTCAAGACTTCATCCCCATGCCCAGGCGTTCAATGGTGGATTTTTCGGCCAGGTAGGCGTTGCGCGCGTACTGGGTGTAGGCGGCGGTGTCCATGTAAATAATGGGCTGATCGTATTTGTCCAGCGTGGCCACCACTTGCGGATCTTCCAGCGTTTTCTTGAAGGCGTCATGCAGGGTTTTGACCACGGCGGGGTCCATGTTTTTCGGGCCGCACACGCCAAACGGCGAGTCTGAAACCGTCTGGTAGCCCAACTCTTCAAGGGTGGGCACATGCGACCAACGCTTGGTCCGCTTGCTGCCATACGTGGCCAGCAGACGCAGCCGACCAGATTCCACATGTGGCGCCCACCCGGTGGAGTCACTGTGCGCCATGATATGACCGCCCATCAAGGCCTGCATGCCATCGGACACGCCCTTGTATGGCACGTGCTGCAACTGAATGCCCGCTTTGGCGCTGAACTCTTCCACCACCAGATGAGGGCTGGTGCCCGTGCCCGGCGTGCCGTAGCTGAACTTGCCCGGGTTGGCGCGGGCGTAGTCCACCAGGTCCTTGATGGAGGTGATGGGGGAGTCCGCGCGCACCACCAACCCGAAGGTGTAACCGGTCAGGCAGGCAATCCAGGTGAAGTCCTTCGTTACATCGAAGGGCACTTTTTGCATGTGAGGAATGCGAAACACGCCAAAGGGCAGTTGCGCCAAGGTGTAACCATCCGGGCGCGCATTGACCAGCTCCACGGCACCCAGTGTCCCGCCGGCGCCGGGGCGGTTTTCCACCACCACGGTCTGGCCCAGCGCTTTGCCAGCACTGTCAGCCAGCAGTCGCATCACGATGTCCGTGGTGCCGCCCACGGTCCAGGGGCAGATGTACTTGAGGGGGCGGCTGGGAAAGCTTTGCGCCACAGCGGGCAGACTGGCGCCGAAGGTGGTCGCCGCGGCACCAGCCAGAAAATGGCGTCTTGTGGTCATGCTGTCTCCCTGATTCACTGGTCAAACACCTCCTCATTGTGGAGTGCTAGGCTCAGTGGGGTCTCAGGTGTTTTCCCGGGGCTGTATGAGCCACCGGATCAACAAAATCTGTTCCGTCAGGGCGGCAGCGTCTGATTCAAAGGGGGAAAGTTCAGCGAGGCGCCTACCCGTCAAAGGGTGGCGACTTCTTGACCCTCAGGAGGTTGCCTGAGCGCGCGGCAGCAGCGCGTTGACTTTGTCAAAGTATTTGCGGGCCCGGGGGGTGGGCGTCAGGTACTTGGTCCGGCGGTTGTCACCCTGAAACTCGGTGTCCACCAGGCCGGCCACGCGAAGATCATCAATCTTGCGGTGAATGGTCGCCGGCGAGGCCACTTCGCCCAGGGCCATGGCTTCGGTGATGGTCAGGGGGTTTCCCAGCGCATGCTGACAGGCAATGCGCTCCAGCAAGGCCTTGGCCGTGGAGTCCAAGGTGGGGGGGAGCAGGCTGGCTTCGACACCGCGAAGCAGGTTCAAAAATCGCAGGTAAGCGTTCTTGGTAGTCATTTCGACCTCTAAAATCTACATCCTAGTTAAAAATGATTAGTCATATTGTTACTAGGGTTTCACCTAGTCAACAGCTTCAAGCCAACAGCTTGAAGCGTCAACCAGGCGGCTGCGCTGGACTTTACAACAGAAGTGGGGATGACACAGTAGGGGATTCTTGCTAGAAAGCAAGCATCGGAACGAGTTAGATGTGTGCGATCGGCGCGTGCTGATGCCGCATGTGCAGCGACAGACCCAGTGCGGCCATGTGGTTGTTATTGCGACCCAGAATGGTCTCGGCCATCGGCAAGAAGCGTGTTTCTTCAGAGCGCGCGTGCAGTTGGTAGCGGGTCACCAGGTCTTCCAGCAAGCGGTTGTCCACCTCGAAGCCCTGACCCTTGGCCACTTTTTTCAAGTCGGGTTCCAGTTGCCGCCAAAGCCCTTCAATGAGCCGATGCTCGGTGGTGAGGGCATCGATCAGCGTGGTGACGAGTTCGCGCTCCTCACCCGCCTTGGCGCTGGAGAGCACGGCAGGGAACAGCTCTTCTTCCTCTTCCTTGTGGTGTTCGAACACGGCCACCCGAAAAAAGTCTACGTTGCGTCGGGCATAGTCCTGCGCCATCCGCGCCGGTGCCAGCAAGGCGGGCAACGCAGCCAAGCGATCCAGCTGCATCACGATGCCAGCGTGGGCATGGGAGAATTGTCCGACGGCATTGTCGGACTCAGCATTTGACGGGGCGCTTGAGGTGTTCATGGCAATCTCCTTCAAAGTCACTGTAGCGAAACTGCGCGTTAGTGCCGGTGCGATTTCATGCTGAATTGATGTAGGTCATCTCATTCCCCTCACGCCCACTCGCATCCATGTCCCCCAAGCCCATTTCCCCGCTGAACCCTGGCGTGAAACCTCGCGAAGTGCTGGGCTGGGCGATGTATGACTTTGCCAACTCGGGCTACACCACGGTGGTGATCACGGCGGTGTTTTCGGCCTATTTCGTGGGCGGTGTGGCGCAAGGGGCGAGCTGGGCGACGCTGGCCTGGACGGTGGCGCTTAGCCTGTCTTACGCCCTGGTGATGTTGACCATGCCCGTGATGGGCGCCTGGAGTGATCGGCACGGCGCCAAAAAGCGTCTGCTGGCCATGACCACGATGGCCTGTGTGCTCAGCACGCTGGCGCTGGGGTGGGTGGGTCCGGGTGATGTGGTGCTGGGCATGGCGTTGATTGTGCTGTCCAACACGTTCTACACCTATGGGGAGTCCCTGATTGCAGCGTTCCTGCCCGAGTTGGCCACGGGGCCGGGCATGGGGCGCGTGAGTGGCTGGGGTTGGGCGTTGGGTTATGTGGGCGGCATGCTGTGCCTGGGCGTGTGCCTGGCGTATGTGCTGCAGGCGCAGGCCAGGGGTGAGCCGGCTCAAGCGTTTGTGCCTGTGACCCTGGTGATCACAGCGCTCTTTTACGGCGGGGCATCATTGTTCACATTTGCCTTGCTGCGGGAGCGTGCGGTGCCGATGACTCAGTCATCAGACATGGTCGCGCCGCGCTTGCCCAACCAATGGCAACAACTTCGTCAAAGCTTGAAGAGCCTGCGAGACTACCCCGAGTTGGCCCGATTGCTGGCGTGCATCGTGGCTTACCAGGCGGGCGTGGCCGTGGCCATCACGCTGGCGGCCATCTATGCGGAGCAGGTGATGGGCTTTGCCCCGCAAGAGACCATGGTCCTGATCTTTGCGTTGAACATCGCGGCCACGGTGGGGGCCTTCACGCTGGGGCATGCCCAGGACCGATGGGGACATCAGCGTGCGCTGGCCGTCACCCTGGTGGGCTGGGTGCTCACGTGTGGCATTGTCGCGTTGGCGCACAGCAAGCCAGTGTTCTGGGGCGCGGCGGTGCTGGCAGGTTTGTGCCTGGGCTCCAGTCAATCTGCTGGTCGCGCGATGGCCGGTTTGCTCACGCCGCCTGCGCACACGGCCGAGTTTTTTGGCTTGTGGAGTTTCGCGGTGCGTGCGGCCAGCATCATCGGCCCGTTGCTGTATGGCCTCATCACTTGGGCAACGGCTGGCAATCAACGACTGGCCATTGGCGCTACGGGTGGATTGTTTTTGCTGGGTCTGTGGTGGCTATGGCCCCTGGACATGGCCCAGGGGCGCGCGCGCATCACCCAGTCAGCACCCGTTCAAGCGACTGACGGCGATTGAGCCAGCTGCTGCTGGCTGCGACGGTAACGCCAGGACAGAAACAGCGCGATCGAGAGGTTCAGCAAATTCCACGCGATGCCATTGATGAAGGCCGCGTGGTACGACCCCGTGAGGTCGAACAATTTGCCCGACATCCAGCCGCCCAGTGCCATGCCCACCAAGGTGGCCATGATCACCGAGCCCACGCGTGCGCCCGCTTCCTTGGGACTGAAGTGCTCGCGAATGATGATGGCGTAGGAGGGCACAATGCCTCCCTGAAAAAGCCCAAACAGTGCCGACGCGATGTACAGCGCGGCCAAGCCATCAAAGGGCAGAAACAGCAGCAGTGCCACGCCCTGCAAGACAGAGCCCAGCATCAGCGTTTTGAGCCCGCCGATGCGATCGCAGATCATGCCCGAAACCAGACGGCTGACGATGCCGCAGGTCAGCATGAGGGAGAGCATCTCGGCCCCGCGCGCAGCACCGTAGCCCAGATCAGTGCAATACGACACGATGTGCACCTGGGGCATGGACATCGCCACGCAGCAGGCCAGACCCGCCACCCACAGCAGACCATGGGCGGTGCGTGTGCTCAGTCCGAATGGGCGTTGTGCATTAGGAATGGCTGCACTGCCCTTGGGGGGCACGGGGGCGGCTTGTTCGGGCGGGCGTTGGCGCATTTGCAAGGCCAGCAAGGCCATGGTGATGGCCGAACCCACGCCCAGCAGCAAGTAGGTGGTGCGCCAGCCCACCGTGTCCACGCCGTACTGCGCGATGGAGGGCCACAGTGCACCCGCCAGGTAATTGCCGCTGGCACAGACCGCCACGGCAATGCCACGGCGCCGGTTCCACCACAGCGAGGTGTCCGCCACCAGCGGTGCAAAGGTGGCGGAAATTCCCAGCAAGCCCATCAAGCCGCCATGAATCAGCATGAACAACCAGGCGTTGTGGGTGAGGCCGGCCAACATGTAGCCACTGCCCACCCCCATGGCGCCCAGCACCAGGGAAGCGGCAATGCCGCGCCGGTCACTCAGGTGCCCCATCAGCATGCCGCCCAAGCCAAAGCCCAACATCATCAACGTGTAGGGCAGCGAGGCATCCGCACGGCTGATGCCGAAATCGGCCTGCACCTGGGGCATCACCACCGACGAGACATACATGCCACTGGAGCCCAGCGTCATCAGCAGCAGCGTGATGAACAGCCGCCAGGCGGCAGCGCGAGAGTCGATGGCGCTGGTCGGGGCGGGCGGCAGAGGTGAGAACAGTCCCATGGTCAAACCGGCCTTGGCCGCATTGCTTGTCGTGGGGCCAGTGTATCGGGTGTGATGGCGAAGGCCCATCAGGGCTGTCCCCGAGGGTGTCCGGGCACGCTAGACTTCCTGGCGTGGAACTCACCGCTGTCTTGATCCTGGCGTATTTCGCGCTGCTGTTTCTCACCCTGCGTGGTCGTTCGCGGGTGATCCAGGGGCCGTGGCTGTTTTTCCTGCGCGCCTTTTTTCCCAATTGGAAATTTTTTCATGCGGTGGGTCATGTTCCGCATGTGTATGTGCGAGGAGAGTCCGCCGGTGTCTGGACCGATTGGCACCTGGTGTATCCGCGACTGCGCCGACGTTGGCACCATGTGTTCCACAACCCCGCCGTGAATCTGGCGCTGTCACACCAGAACCTGGTGGACCACTTTGCCAGCGATCTCAATGGCTTGCCCGATGGCGCGGACGCCAGCCAGCTGGCCACTTACCAGTTGGTCACCCGATTGGCGCATCAGGCCATTCGTGGCGATGGCTGGGGCAGCACACCCATGATCGATGCAGCCTTACCTCCGGTGCAGCGTTTCCAGTTTGAGTTGCGCATGGAGTTGCCCGAACCCGCGCACAGTGAACTGATGCTGCGCTCGCCCGAACTAGCGGTGTGGGATTGACGCATGGAGTGGCATCTTGCTGTTCGCGCATTCATGGCCCTGCTGGGCTGGAGTCTGTTGATCCAGACGCTGGAGTTCCTCCGTTTGCTGCGCATGGACCGCGTGGGCTCGTGGTCCATTCAACGCACGGAAGTGCCGGCACGGCCGGCGTGGGTGCGCCCGCTGTTGGATCAGGTTTTGCAGGGCCGCGGGTATCAGGCGTTGCTGATCCTGCGGCTGGTCCTGGCACTCACGCTGTTGGCCGGCTGGGTTCATGTGTCCTCCGCGATGCTGTTGTTCGTCACCAGCGTGCTGTTGCTGTTTCGCTGGCGCGGCGCCTTCAATGGCGGCAGTGACTTCATGACCCTGGTGGGGGTGAGCGGGTTGCTGATTGCCCAAGGTGTGGCCAGTATCACGGGGGAGGCAGAGCAGGGCTGGCGCGCCGGCCTCTGGTATGTGACCGTCTATGTGGTGAGTTCCTACTTTGTCTCTGGCTGGGTGAAGCTGCTGCGACCCGAGTGGCGTAGCGGCCGCGCCATGACCATTTTTCTGGATGGTGGGGTGTACGGTCCACTGTCGCCTCACAGTGTCTATCGACACCCCACGGTGGCAAGGCTGGTGAGCTGGACCTTCACGGTGTGGGAGGGCTGCTTTCCGCTGGCGCTGTTCGATGTGCGCATCGCCTGGTTCATGTGTTGCGTTGCGCCAGTGTTTCACTTTCTGGTGTACTGGTACTTTGGTCTGAACCGCTTTTTCTGGGCCTGGCTGGCCACCTTCCCAGCGGTGTTGTACTGCGCGCTGGGCTGAGTCCTGGCCATGAAAAAAACCGTCTCCCCCTGACGGGAGAGACGGCCTTGAGAAACGGCTTGAAGCCGTGGAATCCGCGTCTCAGAACTGGTACGCCGATTCCATCTCCTGACGCAGTTGGTAGGCGCGGATGGAGGTGTCCATGGCCACGTCCTGCCATGTCACCGGCTGGCCCTTGGCCACCGCACGCACCACCTTGATGCCATGCGCCAGACCCAGCGGCACACCACCAATGCGCTTGGACGTGGCAGCGGGCAGCAGCTTGCCCCAGACGGTGTAACCGCCTTCGCCATCCAGCATGTCGCCGGGACGCAGATCGCGTTTGGCCGTGGCCACCACGTCGGCATTCCAGTTCGTGGCCACGCCGGTGGGCTCGCCACGCAAGGCCACACTCGCCACACTCATGCCCACTTCCAGCC
>VEQI01000349.1 GCA_018883305.1 Limnohabitans sp.
CCCATGATCATCTCCATGCCCTTCAAATTGATGCTGTTCGTGCTGGTGGACGGCTGGACCCTGCTGATGGGGTCCTTGGCATCCAGTTTCATTTTCAAGTGAGGCCCTGATGGATACAGCCATGGTGGTGGATTTGGGACGGCAGGCCCTGTGGATCACAATGTTGGTGTCGGCCCCCTTGCTGCTGGTGGGGCTGACGGTGGGTCTGATCATCGGTATCTTCCAGGCGGCCACCTCCATCAATGAACAAACCCTGAGCTTTATCCCCAAACTGATTGCCCTGGGGCTGACGCTGTCGATGGCGGGTGGCTGGATGATCAACACGCTGGTGGACTACACCCGCGTGCTGTTCGGTCGCATCCCCACCCTGTTTGGTTAAGTCCATGCTGAACGTTTCCTTGCTGGAGTTGCTGGATCGGTTTTATGCCCTGATCTGGCCGCTGCTGCGCATCGGAGCGTTTCTGGCGTTTTCTTCGCTGTTCTCCTTGCGGGCCGTGAACCTGCGCATCCGGGTGGTGATTGCCTTGGTGCTGACGGTGTTTGTGGCCATGCAGATCGAGATCCCGCGCATTGATCCGGTCACCGTGCAAGGGCTGGAGACGCTTTTCCAGCAAATTTTCATGGGCTTCACCATGGGCATGATCATGCAGATTGCCACAGCCGCCATTGTGGTGGCCGGTCAAGCGGTCTCGGGCTCCATGGGCTTGTCCATGGCCAACATGATCGACCCCACCCTGGGCAACGTGCCGGTGATTGCCGGGTTGTTCACCACGTTGTCCACCTTGGTGTTCATGACCACGGGCGGGCATCTCATTGTGTTCGGTATTTTGTTGGAGTCTTTCCGGCAATTTCCCATTGGGGCCAGCTTCTGGTCACAGGCCCTGCTGGGCAAGATGATCAGCTGGAGCGCCCTGATGTTTCTGGCCGGCTTGCTGATTTCCCTGCCGGTGGTGATCACGCTGTTGTTTGTCAACATCGGGTTGGGCTTTGTGTCTCGATCGGCGCCTAGCCTGAACATTTTTTCGGTGGGCTTTCCGGCCATGGTGATCTCCGGCTTTGCCGTGCTGTGGCTGGCCACCCCTTCCATCATCGAGCGCATCAACTGGACGTGGGTGCGCAGCTTTGACCAACTGCGCAGCATGTTGCTGAACTGACATGGCAGAAGAAGGCTCCGCCGAAAAGTCAGAAGAACCCACAGGCAGGCGACTGACCAAGGCGCGTGAGGACGGCCAGGTGGCCCGTTCGGTGGATTTGTCCACCGCCGTGGTGTTGCTGACGGCTACGCTGTTTTTTTCCATGCTGGGGGAGTGGTTCTTCCATCGCATTGGCCAGCTGTTCGTGTCCCAGTTCCAGTTTGACCGCAAGATCATCGACAAGGTGGAGCTGCTGCCCGCCCACTTCGGTCAATCCATCCTGGATGGCATGCTGTTGGCGTTTCCTGTCATGGTGGCCCTGGCACTGATCGCCCTGTTGGTCTCCGGCTTGCCGGGCGGTTTCATTTTTTCGCCCCAGCTCATCCTGCCCAAATTCAGCAAGCTCAATCCTTTAAGCGGCCTGGCGCGCATGTTTGGCAAGCGAGCCCTGATTGAACTGGCCAAGTCCGTGGGTAAATTCCTGCTGATCGGCACCATCCTTTTGTTGACTGTGATGCACAACCTGGATGCCTTGTTGCTCATCAACCGCCTGACCGTGGAGCAGGCGGCGCGGCAGGCTGGCAACATGATTTTGGACGCCTGTTTTTGGATGAGCCTGGGCCTGGTTTTGATTGCCATCATTGACGTACCCATCCAGCGCCATCAGATCCATGAGCGTCTCAAGATGACCAAACAGGAAGTCCGTGACGAGATGAAAGACTCCGAAGGACGACCGGAAGTCAAAGCGCAGATCCGTCGACGGCAGCGCGAAATGGCCACCCAGAAGATGATGGGCAAGGTGAAGGACGCGGATGTGGTGATCACCAACCCGCAGCACTTTGCGGTAGCACTGGCTTATGACCCCACGTCCGATGGCGCGCCCATGCTGATTGCCAAGGGCACCGACGAGGTGGCGCGCCGTATCCGTGAAATTGCCAGAGAAGAGGGGGTGGAGCTGTTTGAATCTCCCCAACTTGCCCGCGCCCTGTTCTTTACCACCAAGCTGGACGAATCCATTCCCGAGGCGCTCTACCATGCGGTGGCCCAGGTCATCGCCTATGTGTTCAGCCTGAATGACGCGTTTTCCGGGCGGCAGCGTTATGTCAAGCCCAATCCGGATATCCCGGAGAATATGCGTTTTGATGAAAACGGCTTTCTGCCCTCCTGATGTCCGCCATGGCTGATGTCGCCTTGTTCCCACCGTTGCCCTTCGCACCATGACCCAGTTCTTTCAAAGCCCGAGTGACAAGGCCCGCTTCGAGGTGCTGCTGAAGGTGCTCAGCGAAGAAACGCCCAACCTGGCCATCATTGGTGAGGACGAGATGGCGCTGGCGCACTACGGCCGCGCCATCCATCAGCGTTTAAGCCAGTTGCCCCATGCGCAGGTGGACCTGTGGGGGGCCGTGGACTCGGAGCAGCTGGTCAATCGCTTCAACGACATCTTGTCTGAACTGACACTGGAACAAGCCCAGGACAAGGCACAGAAAACCCCCACGCGGCGCTGCTTCATCATCACTGATGCGCATGCCGTGCCCACCTTGGAGCTGCAACTGCTGGCCCGCCTCATTCAGGGCTTCCCCGCCAGCCATGTGCACGCCGTGCTCTTGGTGAATCGCAACGAGGCTTATCAAAAAAAGCTGGAAGTCTTTGGCAAGACCCTGCTGCGGTGGGAGTTGGAGTCGGAGCACCCCAAGCCCTCGCGCATGCAGCGCATTGAAACCCGGGACGCCGAAGAGCCTACGGCTGCGGTGAATTCCACGGCCAGCGTGCTGCAGGCTCGTCAGGCGGCGCGTGCCGCGGCGGCCAGTGCCCCGATGCCGGCTGCTGCTGGCCCGACCACCATCCCGCCGGTATCCGGGGGGATCGAACCTGCTCTGGACCCCTGGACCAAGCCCTCGGACTCGGTCATGCCTGAGCTGGATGTCTCTGCGCCGGGTGACATGGCCTCCCAGGCCTCCACAAGGGAGAAAGACCCGGCGCCGCCAACCCCTCGTTCCCGCCTGGGCTGGGGCCTGCTTCTGTCCCTGCTGGTCACGCTCTCGGTGCTGGGCGTGATGAACCGCGAGCGTATTGCCCAGGAGTTTGACGCGTTGCAGGCCTATGTCTCCGGTCAGCGAACGCCCAAGACGGGGACACCACCCGCTGAAGTAGCCAATGAGGCCGCACCTCGTGTGGGCATGTCCAGCACCAACCAATTACCGGTCAAGGCGGACGACTCGCTGATTCCGGACAAGGAAACCATTGTGGCGCCCGCGTCCACCAGTTCCACGGCGGCGCCGGCCCTGGCAGCCGGCAGCCCTGTCACCAGCGGCGCTGTCCCGGCGAACAATACACCTGCAACGCCTGCCGCGGTGGCACCCGCCCCAGCTGCCCCCAAAGCCCCAGCCACG
>VEQI01000350.1 GCA_018883305.1 Limnohabitans sp.
CTGCTGCGCCATGGTCTGCATGCCATAGCAGATACCCAGCACCGGCACGCCCAGCTGGAACACGGCCTCGGGCGCGTGGTCGGTGGACTCCTCATAGACACTGGCGTGGCTGCCAGAAAGGATGACGCCTTTCAACTGGCCGTCGGCGGCAAACTGACGCACCCACTCATCCGTGACGTCACAAGGATGGACCTCGCAATACACATGCGCCTCGCGCACACGACGTGCGATCAGCTGGGTGACCTGAGAGCCGAAATCGAGGATGAGGATTTTCTGGTGCTGCATAAATGAAAAAAGGGGCCAGAAGTGCCCTGGCCCCTATTGTCGCAAAAACTCGACCCCTTTATTCCGCCCGGTAGTTGGGGGCTTCCTTGGTGATCTGAACGTCATGGACATGGCTTTCGCGGATGCCCGCGGCCGTGATTTCCACGAATTCGGCCTTGGATTTCATGTCTTCGATGGTGGCACAGCCGCAATAGCCCATGCTGGCGCGCACACCGCCGGCCATTTGGTAGACGATGGAGACCATGGAGCCCTTGTAAGGGACGCGGCCCTCGATGCCCTCCGGCACCAGCTTGTCGGCATTGGGGTTGCCGGTGCTGGACTCCTGGAAGTAGCGGTCGGCACTGCCCTGCTGCATGGCACCAATGCTGCCCATGCCACGGTAGCTCTTGTAGCTGCGGCCCTGGTACAAAATGACCTCACCAGGCGCCTCTTCCGTCCCGGCAAACACGCCGCCCATCATGACGGATGACGCACCAGCCGCAATGGCTTTGGAGATGTCTCCGCTGTAGCGAATGCCACCGTCGGCAATCAGCGGAATACCGCTGCCGCGCAAGGCCGTGGCCACGTTGTCGATGGCCATGATTTGAGGTACACCCACACCGGCCACGATGCGGGTGGTACAGATGGAGCCTGGGCCAATGCCCACCTTGACCGCGTCAGCCCCGGCTTCAGCCAGCGCCAGCGCGGCTGCCCCAGTGGCGATATTGCCCCCCACCACGTCCACTTGCGGATAGTTCTGCTTGACCCAGCGCACACGCTCAATGACGCCGTGGCTGTGGCCATGCGCTGTGTCCACCACAATGGCATCCACGCCTGCAGCCACCAGGGCGGCCACACGCTCCTCGGTCCCCTCGCCCACGCCAACGGCGGCGGCCACACGCAGTCGGCCAGATTCGTCACGGGCGGCGTTGGGAAAACTGGTCTGCTTGGTGATGTCCTTGACGGTGATCAGGCCCTTGAGCTCAAAAGCATCGTTCACCACCAACAAGCGTTCCAGCTTGTACTTGTTGAGCAAGGCTTTGGCTTGCTCCGGGGTAGTGCCCTCTGGCACCGTGATCAGGCGATCACGCGGCGTCATGATGTCACGCACCGGCACTTCATAGCGGGTTTCAAAACGCAGGTCACGCCCAGTGACAATGCCCACCACTTTGCCACCATCACACACAGGAAAACCAGACACGCCGAGCTGCTCGGACAGGGCCATGACCTCACGCACGGTGTGTGTGGGAGTGATGACCACCGGGTCACGCAGCACACCGCTTTCATAGCGTTTCACGCGGGCCACTTCAGCCGCTTGTTGTTGCGCGGTGAGGTTTTTGTGAATGACCCCGATACCCCCTTCCTGGGCAATGGCGATGGCCAGGCGTGATTCTGTCACGGTGTCCATGGCGGCGGACACCAGGGGAAGATTCAGGGGAATGCGACGAGAAAAGCGGGTCGCAAGAGACGTGTCCTTGGGCAGGACATTTGAGTAGGCGGGCACCAGCAACACGTCGTCGAAGGTGAGCGCTTTACCGAGCAGGCGCATGGGATGGCTCCAAAAAAAGGATTGTACGTAGCCTTGAAACGGCACTTGTATACCGTTTGACAGGCGCGCCACCGTGCATGGTGGCTCAGTATCCGGCCTTGGCCCCTGCTCGACGTCGTGCAAAGAGACCCGTGTTACGGGCACCCTGACGTTGGAATCGCTCGCGTCGCGCCAGTTTGGGATCCACACGCAAAGGACGCAGCCATTCCAGCCGGTCGCCATCCCGCAAGGGTTGTTCGGGGGGCACCTTGCGACCCCAGACCGCCAGTGTCAAAGAGCCTGGGTCGGCCGGTACATCCTTTGGCGCAATTGCCTGCAATAACGCTTGCAAATGCGCCAAGCCCTGCTGAGCCGTGGTCCCTTGGGGCAGATCCACGGACCACTCATGCACATGCCGAGATGCCGGGCTATAGACCAGGCACACGTTCATGAGGGATACACCTGATCGGCGCGCTTGACAAAGGCATCCACCAGCGTGGAGGCAATGCGGTCGAACACGGGCCCGACCAGAGAGCCAAACAGGCTTTCAAAGGCGTAGTTGAGCTTCAGCTCGATCTTGCAGGCGGCGCCATCCCCGATGGGATGAAAGTCCCACACGCCGTCCAGTTGCTTGAACGGGCCATCCACCAGTTCCACCTTCACTTGCCGACCGGGTACATGCGTGTTGCGAGTGGTGAAGCTTTTCTTGAAACCGCTGAGGGACATGCCGATCTCGGCCACCATCCCCTCGGGGGTGACTTCCAGCACGCGGGCCTGGTGACACCAGGGCAGAAATTCCGAATACCGAGGCACGTCCGTCACCAATGCGAACATTTGTTCGGCACTGTGCCAAAGCAACACGGACTTGTGGACGGTTTTCATAGACAATGGGGAGTTTGCCGGGGCATTCATCGGGCGGTACGAAATCACCCGATCAACCAGGATTGTATGCAACCCGTGCACCCCCATGTGACCCTTCATGAGTACCAAACCCGTCACCCCTTCACGCATTGCCGAAAACAAGAAGGCTGCCTTCAATTATTTTTTTGAAGAGCGGTATGAGGCCGGCATGGTGCTGGAGGGCTGGGAGGTCAAGGCCATCCGTGAAGGCAAGGTTCAGCTCACGGATGGCTACGTGGTCATCAAGAACGGTGAGCTTTTTTTGATTGGCTGCCTCATCAACCCGCTTCGCACCGCCTCCACCCATGTGCGCGCGGATTCTGCTCGCACACGCAAGCTGCTGATGAAGAAGGATGAGATCAAGCGGCTGATTGGCAAGGTGGAGCAAAAAGGCTACACCTTGGTGCCCATCAACCTGCATTGGCACAACGGCCATGTGAAGTGTGACATCGCCCTCGCCCGCGGCAAGGCCGAGCACGACAAGCGCGACACCATCAAGGACCGCGAAGGCAAGCGCGAGGTGGAGCGGGTGATGAAGTCGCGGCACCGTTAAGGTGCCATCCGCGTGTCAGTCCAGACCCCGCAAGGGGTGCGCGGCCACCGGCCAGGGGCTGTCGAAAAAGGGTGCCACCATGTCGGGGGTGACCGCTTCAATCGTGCTGGGGTTCCACTGGGGATGATGGTCCTTGTCCACGGCCAAGGCACGAATGCCTTCCACGGTTTCACTGCTCGCACCGGCGCGGGAAAGATGCCGGGTGTGAAAGCAATGTCGCACCAGATCACGCTCCATGCGCAGGTCTTGCGCCAGGC
>VEQI01000036.1 GCA_018883305.1 Limnohabitans sp.
TTGTGCATGTGCGCAGCGCCTGTCTTGTCCCCAATGACTGCGCGCACTTTGTTGAACAAGCGGCGTACCTGGGCAGGGTTGGCCATGCCCGTGGTGTCGGACAGGCCCACCTCATCTGAGCCGGCCTGGACCATTTCACCGGCCACCCAAACCACGTCCTCGTCGGTGACCTCCCCTTGGATGGTGCATCCAAAGGCCGTGGACACGCCCGTTTCCACTTTCACACCTGGCGCACGCTCATTTCTCATGGCAATGATGCTGCGAACCTCTTCCACCATCGCCACGCGGGACTTTCGGACATTGGCCAATGAATGCGCCTCACTGGCTGATACGGGAATGGTCAACTTGTGAACACCCGCGGCCAAGGCTGCCTCTGCACCTCTGAGGTTGGGAACCAGTGCCATCACGGTCAAGCCTGGCAACGTGAGGGCATGACGAACCACCTCGGCAGCATCCGCCATTTGGGGAAGCAACTTGGCGGGGACGAATGAACACACCTCGATCTCGCGAAGGCCGGCGTTGTACAAGCCCTCGATCCAGGCCAACTTGGCTGGTGTTGGCATGGTTGCCTTGACGCTTTGCAAGCCATCACGCGGCCCGACTTCACTGATGAGCACTTTTGAGCTTGTCATTTGACACGATCCAGATGTTCTGTAAGATAGAACTTTAATTTGCAAGACAGAACAAATCCTACACGGATTTCTTTTTCGATGTCAAACGCCTGAAAGCTCACACCATGCCACGCAAAGCCGCCACCACTTCCATCGCAGAGGAAAATGCCGCGCCAGGCGGCGCTGCCGCGGTGGATCGAGCCATGACCGTGCTGGCGGCCTTTCAAAAAGGAGACGGCGCGCTCAGTGTGACGGTGCTGGCTGAACGGACCCGGCTTTACAAGAGCACGGTGCTTCGCTTGCTGGCTTCACTGGCGCACGGCGGATTGCTGCGCAAAACATCGGAGGGCCTGTGGACCCTGGGGCCTGAAATTCCTCGGCTGGCCGCGCTTTATACCGCCTCTTTTTCGCTGGAGGAGGTGGTGCTTCCTGTCATCAAGGCACTGGTTGCCAAAACGGGGGAAAGCGTCGCTTTTCATGTCAAACAAGGCGATCAACGCCTGTGTCTGTACCGAGTGGACTCCCCTCAACTGCTGCGGGACCACGTTCGAGCAGGCGATTTGTTGCCATTGGATCGCGGCGCGGGTGGGCGCGTACTGATGGCGTTCAGCGGTGCCCGGGGAAAGCTGTACAACCAGATTCGCAAGGACGGATACATCTTGTCCTTTGGTGATCGCGTCGCTGGACTGGCGGGCGTGTCCGCCCCCATCTGGAAGGGGGAGACAGCACTGGTTGGCGCACTCACGCTGACGGTGCCTGAAGCTCGATTCAAAGCGCAGTTCGTGTCCGATCTTCGCAAGGCCGCTGTGTCGCTGAATGCGCAACTTGCCTGAGAGGAATGGTCGGCGTGACAACACGCCTTGATTCAGGAAGCCAACGCCTTCATCGCCTGATACAAATCTGCCTTTCCCTCAAAGCCAATACCCGGCAATTCAGGCAAGGTCACGAAACTGTTTTCCACCTTGACGCCATCAGGGAAACCGCCAAAAGGTTGGAACAAATCGGGATAGGACTCATTCCCACCCAAGCCCAACCCTGCGGCAATGTTCAACGACATCTGGTGCCCCCCGTGGGGCACGCAACGGCTGGGTGACCAGCCATGCTCTTTCAACATGTCAAGGGTGCGCAGGTATTCCACCAGCCCGTAGCTCAGGGCGCAGTCAAACTGAAGGTAATCACGGTCGGGGCGCATGCCGCCATAGCGGATCAGGTTGCGCGCATCCTGCATGGAAAACAGGTTTTCACCCGTGGCCATCGGGTGCTTGTAGTAGTTGCGCAGCGTGGCTTGCAATTCGAAGTCCAGCGGATCTCCCGGCTCCTCGTACCAAAACAAATCGTATTGGGACAAGGCCTTGGCATATTGAATGGCCGTGTCAAGGTCAAAGCGACCGTTGGCATCCACGCACAGCTTCTGGCCGTCTTGCAGCACCTCCATGATGGCATCGATACGACGCAGGTCTTCATCCAGTGATGCTCCTCCAATTTTTTTCTTCACCACGGTGTAGCCGCGATCCAGGTAGCTGCGCATTTCGTCTTGCAGCTTGCGGTAGTCTTGTCCCGGGTAGTAGTAACCCCCTGCTGCGTAAACAAAAACCCGGCGGTTAGCCTTGCCATCCCCATAGCGTTCCGCCAGCAATTGAAACAGTGGCTTGTCCTCGATCTTGGCCACTGCGTCCCAGACCGCCATGTCAATGGTGCCAATGGCCACCGAGCGCTCTCCATGCCCCCCAGGTTTTTCGTTGGTGAACATGGCTTGCCAGATCTTGTGGGGACAAAGGTTGTTACCCGTTTCATCCACCAAGGTGGCGGGATCCGCCTGCAAGATGCGAGGAATAAAGCGCTCACGCATCAGCGTGCCCTGGCCGTAGCGCCCATTGGAATTGAAGCCGTACCCAATCACCGGCCTGCCCTCTCGAATCACATCGGTCACCACGGCCACCAGGCTGAGGTTCATTTTGCTAAAGTCGATGTAGGCGTTGCGGATGGACGAACTGATGGGAAGCGTTTTTTCGCGAATTTCAACAATTTTCATGACAGACCTCGATGGGGAACGGAACTATACGCCGGTATCCAAATAATGGTGCGCCCCACACCCGGAGACATCGGAATGCATGACATCGAACTGCTGGGGTCACCCGGCTCGCCCTACACACGCAAAATGCTGGCGCTGCTGCGCTATCGGCGAATTCCGCATCGTATGCGATGGGGCTCGCATTTTGATCCGCTGCCGGGGTACCCGGTGCCGAAGGTCAAGTTGTTGCCAACCTTCTATTTCCCCACCGCCACTGGTCAAGAGGCCATGGTGGACTCCACCCCTATCATTGCGCGCCTGGAGACAAGTCATTCCGGCCGCTCCGTGTGGCCCGAAGACCCACTGCTGCGTTTTCTTGACCAGCTCATCGAAGATTTTGCAGACGAGTGGCTCACCAAGGCCATGTTCCATTACCGCTGGCACTATGCAGAGGACGCCGCAAACGCGGCCCCCCTGCTGACATTCTGGCAAAACCCCACACTGGACAGCATCCAGGCCCAGGCCATGAGCGACGCTTTTGCCAAGCGACAAATTTCACGTCTTCATGTGGTGGGC
The DNA here is from genome assembly GCA_018883305.1 of Limnohabitans sp. Taxonomy (GTDB): domain Bacteria; phylum Pseudomonadota; class Gammaproteobacteria; order Burkholderiales; family Burkholderiaceae_C; genus Limnohabitans. Next base: position 3,199 of record VEQI01000036.1, read on the forward strand.
TCTAGCCACCTCACGGCACCTGTCATTGAATCCAGCTTTGAACGCCTGGTGGGCATATTGGATCGCATCATTGCTCGCAAGGAATTTGCTCTGGGATCACGGCCTAGCGCTGCAGATTTCGCCCTTTACGGTCAATTGACACAACTGGGACAGGTGGACCCCACCCCTGCACGGTTCCTGACACGCAACGCGCCGCGCTTGCGCGCCTGGTTGGATCGAATGGAGGATTTGTCAGGTCAACCTGAAGGGCCATGGATGGACCGCCACGAGATCGCTCATCATCTGGGTGAGTTGCTGCGTGAAGTAGGTCGTGTGTATGCGCCTTTTCTTCTGGCCAATGCGCAAGCCGTTGCAAACGGAAGTGCCACGTTTGAAACCAACATTGATGGTCAACCTTGGGCACAACCAGTGTTTCCCTATCAAGCCAAGTGCCTGGAGATGTTGAAGCAGGCAAGGCGTGGGTTGCCGCCCGATGCCCATGAAGCCCTTGGCCAGGTGCTGGCGGAAACGGGTTGCGAAACCTTGTTTGATGAGATCGGCCAGCGCGGCGTCAATGACTGTCTAAATCTCTGAAGTAGGCACTATAAAGCCCACTGCCCCGTGGGCCAGGCGTCCCCGCATCTGAACCATCAAGCCGGGCTGCATGGTGTCTATCCAGACCCAGTGGACAACTTCGCCACAAGCTTGAGCGCCCAGGCGCATGTCCGAAAGTGGCTACTCCATTCGAATAACTTGCGTAACATGTGGTGGTGCGCCAACTTCAGCCCCCCCTCGATCCTGACGCTTGCTACCAGGCCCTGCTGTCACGCTATGCGCGTTTTGACGGGCACTTCTACACGGCAGTCAAGACCACGGGCATTTACTGTCGCCCGGTGTGCAAAGTACGCACACCACTGGCCAGAAACTGCGTGTTTTTTAGCAGTGCTGCACGCGCAGAGGCCGCAGGCTTTCGTCCTTGTCTGCGCTGCCGCCCCGAGCTTGCCCCCGCGACCCTGTTGCCCTGGTCCACCCAGGACGCCAGCCAGATCCTTGCCAGCCAAGCCGTGCAATTGCTCGACAGCGCTGAAGCCCTGAGCGATGCACCACTGCGTGTCAGCGACCTTGCCCTTCGTCTGGGTGTGAGCGAGCGTCACTTGCGCCGCATCCTGACGCAGCACCTGGGCGTCACGCCATCGCAATACCGACAGACGCGACGCCTGTTGATGGCCAAGCAACTCCTGTGCGACACCGGTCTGCCCATTGCGCAGATCGCCCAACTCAGCGGCTTTTCCAGCCAGCGCCGCTTCAACACGGCCTTTGTCAGTCATTACCACCTCACCCCGTCAGCCTGCCGTCGGCAGGGCAAAGCTGTCAGCGACACCCGTCTGAAGCTGGCCTATCGGCCACCGTATGCCGAAGGTGCGATGCTGAAATTCCTGCACCAGCGAGCCGTCCCCGGCCTGGAGTTGTGCACATCTACCTCCCCTGCCAACGGCGAGTACCTTCGCATCTTGCGCATGACCGAGGGCAGCCACAGCCACTTGGGATGGGTGCGGCTGCGGTTCGAGCCCGATACCCATCGTGTGCACCTGCAATTGAGCGACAGCCTGCTGCCCACGCTGCCGGCGGTGCTGCAACAAGTGCGGCGTGCCTTCGACCTGGACGCCGATCCAATGGCCATCGAATCGGTCCTGGGCCGTGACTTTCCTCATTGCGCCGGCTGGCGCGTGCCTGGTGCTTGGGATGGATTCGAGTTGGCCGTCCGCGCGGTCCTCGGCCAGCAAATCACCGTGGCAGGGGCACGCACACTTACGCAGCGCCTGGTTCATGCCTTGGGTGAACCCCTGTCAACACCGTGGCCAGAACTCACCCAAGCCTTTCCAACGCCAGAGCGCTTGCTGCAAGCCTCACCTGAAACCCTGGGACAACTGGGTATCGTTCGGCAACGCCAACGGGCGATCCGTGCACTTGCACAGGCCGTCACGCATGAAGGTCTGGACCTGTCGTCCGCATCACAGATTCAAAGCACCATTCAAGCCCTGTTGGACCTGCCCGGAATTGGCGAATGGACAGCGCAATACATCGCCATGCGCGCCTTGCGCTGGCCCGACGCGTTCCCAGCAGGTGACATGGTGGTCCAGCAGCGCCTGGGCGTTCGTGAAGGTCCGCATCCGGCACGTACGGCCATCGCCAAAGCGGCCGTCTGGCAACCCTGGCGCAGCTACGCCGTCATACGACTCTGGCACGGAGGATCCCCATGAAACTTGTCTGCAAGACCATCACCACGCCATTGGGCCCCATGCTGTTGGCCGCCACCGACGTCGGCCTGGCCGGCCTGTGGTTCAACGGGCAGCAACATTTCCCGGATGTATCAACGTGGCATGTAGTGTCGACACAGCGTTGGCTGGATCAAGCCGAAGAGGAAGTGCAGGCCTATTTCCACGGACAGCGCCGCCAGTTCGACACACCGCGCAGCGCCGCCTGGGGCACACCTTTCCAGCGCAATGTGTGGGAGGCTTTGACAGCCATACCCTGGGGTGCCACCACCACCTACGGCAAGCTGGCCACACAACTGCATAAGCCGCTGGCAGCGCGAGCAATCGGTGCAGCGGTGGGACGCAACCCGTGGAGCATCATGGTGCCGTGCCACCGCGTACTGGGTTCAAACGGCAGCTTGACCGGCTATGCAGGTGGGTTAGAACGCAAGATGGACTTACTACGACGTGAGGGGGTTTTATCGGACCCCATTGATCTCTTACCTCTAAACTGATTCGGAAGGGTCCTCCCGCTCATGCACCCAACCATCACACCACCCATGACATCGGCGCGCGCACAAGCCATTGCGCAGCAATTTGATCTGCGCGATCTACCTGCCGACTTCTACGCCAACCCCTACCCGGTCTACGCGGCTTTGCGACAAAGTCAGCCGGTGCGGCTCATGCCCGATGGCAGCTACTTCCTCACCCGCTACGCCGATCTGGTGACGGTGTACCGAGATTCACACAACTTCAGCGCAGCCAAGCACGTGGAGTTTGCGCCGAAGTTCAACGTCACGCCGTATGACAACGACCATCCCGCGCCGCTGTTTGAGCATCACACCACCAGTCTGGTGTTCAACGACCCGCCCTTGCACACCCGCGTGCGAAAACTCATCATGGGCGCGCTCACACGCCGTGCCATCGCCGACATGGAGCCAGGCCTGGTGACACTGGTGGATGGTTTGCTCGACCGATTGCAAGAACAAGGCGGGGGCGATCTGATCGAAGACTTTGCCTCTGCCATTCCTATCGAGATCATCGGAAACCTGCTGGGCATTCCTCATGCTGAACGAGGACCGCTGCGGGCCTGGTCACTGGCCATCCTCGGTGCGCTGGAGCCCAAGCTCAGCGCCGAGCAACATGAACGAGGCAACCGATCCGTCAGCGACATGCTGGCCTACTTGCGAACACTGGTGAGTGAACGCAGACGCCACCCCGGCAACCCGGACCACGACGTTCTCACACGGCTCATTCAAGGCGAGGCGGGTGGTGAACAGCTTAGCGAAGTGGAGTTGCTGCAAAACTGCATCTTCATACTCAACGCCGGCCATGAAACCACCACCAACCTCATTGGCAATGCATTGGTGTGCTTGCAAGAGCACCCTCAGGCACTCGCCACATTGAGTCAACGTCTGCAAGCCACACAACACGACGCCACGGCGCAAGAAGCCGTGCTGACCCCGGCGGTGGATGAGTTTTTGCGCTTTGAGTCATCCAATCAACTGGGCAACCGGCGAGCTGTGAATGCTTGCCATGTGGGCGGGGTGGATCTGCCTGCGGGCGCGCTGGTCACCCTGTGCATCGGCGCGGCCAACCGCGATCCAGCGCAGTTTGAACACGCCGACACATTGCAACTTGACCGCACTGACAACCGTCACCTGGCGTTTGGGTTTGGTATTCATCAATGTGCGGGTTTAAGTCTGGCTCGACTGGAAGGTCGTATCGCTATCGGCCGCTTTTTGATGCGCTTTCCCAATTACGGCCTGAGTGCCCCGCCGACTCGAGGTGGACGAGCCCGGTTTCGGGGGTTTTTACATGCACCCGTAAAGACTTGAGCTTGTCCAATGTGGGCAAGCACACAAAGCCGGCGCTTGCCCCTGAATTGACCCTGAATATCTCGGCAAAACATACCCTTCGTTAGATGCGGCAACGAAGGGAAAGAACCACCATGAGCCTGTTGCAGACCAGAAGTTTGCAGCCCCCGTGCGGGAAGCTTAGTCAACACACGCGGCCATATCCATGGCCGGGCTCAGGAGTTCACCATGTCAAAGAAAAGCGCATCCGACAAATATCTGATTTCGCAGAGCAAACACAGCGGCCCAGATACAGACGACAACGTCTCGCTTTACGGGAAGGTCAGCGCCCTTGCCCCGTCAGACAATGCAACCGACCTGTCGTCCTATGAGTTACGCGGCCAAGGCGTTCCTTCCGATGCTGGTCAAGGGCAGGCACATGCGCATCAGGGCAGCGCACCCACCGCCATGCAAGCTGGCACAGTTTCGGCGAATGCCGTCATGACGGCTTCAACAAGCAACACCATTGCCGCACTGACCTCGTTAACCAGCGTCAGCAAGGTCTACCAGCATTGGGCCGATGGCGATGCTGCGCGTGGCACCACAGCCGAATGGAACAACAACATCCTGTCAGACGGCAAATCGGATTACTTTGAAGGCGAAGTGGTTCCGCATGTCTATATCTACAAGGCCAGCAACAACACACCGCTGGTCAACGGGGAGACCTATACCTTCAACGTCACCTACAACTACTATCAAGCCAACTCCAATGCCGGTGGTTTTGTTTACATGACGTCGCCCAACATAGACCGCAGCCCCAGCAGCTTCACGGGCGTGGGTGAGCAAGCGGACAGTACTTTTATCAACCACGGCGGCATGCAAGGTCAATTCGGCACGCTCAACGCCAACGTCACAGCCGTCAGCGACGTCACTTACATCGGGAAGCTTGGCAGCTCCATCGACGCCAAAGTCACCATCAGTTTCGTATACACGGGCCCCACCACAACTTCTGGAGGTGCCGAGATTGAATACGGTCTCAAAATCGCCAGGCCCGGTGACGTGCCCGATCAAGGCATGGGCATCACCGATGGCGCCAACGCCTGGACGGGCGGTTCACTGCAGACCACCGTCGACATCAACGGCACGGGTGCAACCTCCATCCAGCTAGCCCCGTCGGCCATCATTGTGGGTGAAATCAGTGGCATGAAGTTCAGCGACGTGGATGGCAACGGTGTGCGCGATGCTGATGGCGCTGACAACGTCCTGGGCACTGCCGATGATGAATCCGGGCTGGCCAATTGGAAAATCTTTCTGGACAAGAACAACGATGGCCAGTGGGAAGACGGAGAAGTCTTTGCCATTACCGATGCCAGTGGTAAGTACAGTTTTTCTGTGGTCCCTGACTCAGATCGCAGCGATCCGGACAACGACCCCTACATCGTGCGTGAAGTTCAACAATCCGGCTGGGTACAAACCACTGCCAATCCAACCCCCATTCTGATCACCGCCACGGATCCCACAGAAGCGAATGTGAACTTTGGGAACATGCAGCAAAAGCCCAGTCTGAATATCGTCAAAGAGGCCACCATTGACGGCGGCAGCGCAGACCATGCCGGCGAGGTCATCAGCTACACCATCGCCGTGCAGAACACCGGCAACCAGACCCTGACCGGCGTCACCGTGAACGACCCCTTCATCAGCAACCTCACGCTGGTAGCCGATGCAGCCACTGCCGACAATGAGCTGGATGTGGGCGAAACCTGGCACTACACCGCCAGTCACACCGTCACACAGGCTGAAATCGACGCGGGTGGCAACATCGTCAACACCGCCACCGCTGACTCGGACCAGACGGGCCCCGACACCGATGACGCCAGCATCCCGGTCGCCCAGGCCCCGAGCTTGAACATCGTCAAGGAAGCCACCATCGACGGCGGCAGTGCCGACCACGCCGGCGAGGTCATCAGCTACACCATCGCCGTGCAGAACACCGGCAACCAGACCCTGACCGGCGTCACCGTGAACGACCCCTTCATCAGCAACCTCACCCTGGTGGCCGATGCAGCCACCGCGGACAATGAGCTGGATGTGGGTGAGACTTGGCATTACACCGCCAGTCACACCGTCACACTGTCGGAAATGGACTCAGGGGCGGACATTGTGAACACTGCCACTGCCGATTCGGATCAGACAGGCCCCGACACCGATGACGCCAGCATCCCGGTGCAGCAATTGGCCAGCATGGCGATTGACAAAGCGGTCGCCAGCATCAGTGGAGGAAACGGCAATGGCTCACTGGACGCCGTGAATGATGTGGTCAACTATGCTGTCATGGTCAGCAATACAGGCAATATCACTTTGCATAATGTGACCGTGACCGACCCCATGACTGGCTTGAGCGTAAGCGACGTCACCCTGGTCCCTGGTGCCAGCGAAACCTATCAAACCAGTTACACACTGACCCAAGCGGATCTGGATAGCAATGCCGGCGGCGATGGCATCATTGAAAACACAGCATACGCCACCAGCTTCGAAGCTGCGCCGGTGAGTGACACCGAGCAGGTCAACTTGTTTGCCAGCAAGGCTCTGTCGATTGACAAAAAATTAACCGGTATCTCTGACGGCAACGGCAATGAGGTCGCGGACGCGATGGGAGATGTGCTCCATTACTCGGTCACTGTGGCCAACCTGAGTACGCTCACCCTGACCAATGTGTCGGTGGTGGACCCCAAAAGTGGACTGAACCAAAGCGGACTGACGCTGGCCCCCGGCCAAAGCGAGACCTACCTGACCAGCTACACCCTCACACAATCGGACCTGAACGACAATGGTGGTGGGGATGGCTACATCGACAACACGGCGACAGCCGACTCCGACCAGACTGACAGTATCAGTGACACAGAGTTCACAGCGTTGTTGCGAACCGTGGGCCTAGGCGTGGAAAAGAGCGTCACGGAGATCTCCGGTGGAAATATGTTTGCGGATGCCGCTGGCGAAATCATCACTTATGCCATCAAGGTTTACAACCCAGGTAGCGTGACGCTGACGGGCCTCACGGTGACAGATGAACTGACGGGCATGAGCGAAAGTCTTGCCTCACTGGCCCCCGGACAAACCGTTAACTACACCACACACTACACGCTCACACAAGCTGACCTGGACAACAACGGCGGCGGCGATGGACGCCTTGAAAATGTCACGGTGGCTGATTCAGACCAGACAAGCCCTACCACGGATGATGAAACTGTGCAGCTGTTGGCCATGCCCGTTCTGTTCCTGAACAAAATGTTCCTCAATGTGAGCGGTGGCAATGGCAACAACCTCGTGGACGCAGTGGGTGATCAGCTCCATTATCAAATCGTGGTGGCAAACCCAGGCAACGTGACGCTGACCGATCTTTCTGTGTATGAGAGCATGACGGGATTGGACCAGAGTAATTTGACCCTGGCACCCGACGGCGTTTTGGCCTACACGACAACCTACACGGTGACGCAAGCAGATCTGGACAACAACGGCGGCGGAGATGGTTATATTGACAACATTGCCTATGCCGACAGCGCCCAGACCCTGCAGGTCAGCGATTCGGAATCTGTGCCCATCCTTCGCAATATCGGCATGTCCATTGACAAGGCATTCACCAGCGTCAGCGGCGGTAACGCCAACGGTGTGGCAGATTTTGCAGGAGACATCTTGAACTACAGCTTCACGGTCAAAAATCTTGGCAACGTGACCTTGACCAATGTGGTGATCACCGACGCGCTGACGGGCCTGAATGCATCGTTGACATCATTGGCTCCGGGTGCCTCCCAATCGTACACCTCCACCTATACCCTTCTGCAGTCTGATCTCGATACCAATGGCGGAGGCGACGGTCGGATCGAAAATACCGCGACGGTGAGCTCAAACGAGACAGGCGTTTTGCAGGACACGGAAGCAGCCTCCCTCATCTACAAGGCTCAAGTCGATCTGACGAAGTATGTATCTGTTGATCAGGGCAGCACCTGGCAGGATGCCAACATCCCGACGGGCCCCACGCTGTTGGCCACCGCCGGCTACAACCCCTTGTTCAAGTACACCGCCTTGAACAACGGCTCCGTGACCCTGAAGGATGTGATCCTGACCGACAGCGCGTACGACCTCAATGGCATTGACGCCGGCACAACCAAAAACTTGGGCGATCTGGCGCCGGGTCAACTGGCCGAGTTCATCTTTGAGGCGCCCTTCACCGCTGGCCAAAATTCTGGCGATGCCGTGGTGACGGCCACCGCATTGACACCGGTGATGGATATTGACAACGCCTATTACCTGGGCGTCTGAAGTCGTCACGTGAAGCATGGTCGCCCCGTGGCCAATGCGGGGCGCGGCTTCTGAACGGGCAAGACTGCGGTCTTGCCCGTTTTTTTATTGGCTACCCGTTTGCCGTCATCTCCCCTACCGGATTCAGTGAATACCCAGCGGCAACACGTTTTCATAAGCTGACCGCCCAGTGTCTGGCCATTGTGCCGCACGCCGGACTTCAGATCGGCTCATTCCAGGAGTTCTATGCCCCCATTGAGAACACACATCGGGTGTTTGGTTGCCATCCTCTTTCCTATGGCTTGCTGCGCTCAAAGTCTGCAGGAATCCGTCCTGACAGCCTTGTCGCATTACCCCAGCATCGCTTCGGCCCAGTTCAAGACCGAGTCGGCCAGGGCTGACATCACGCGCGCCCAGGGCGCGCACTGGCCGCAATTATCTTGGTCAGGCACTTACTACGATTACCGCAGTAGCGCCCTGGCGGACCGCTGGCTCCAGACGCCAGTGCTGAGTCTGAACCTGTGGTCGGGTGGACGAATTCAATCCGATGTCGAGCGTGCCAGGGCGTTGACCCAGGCTGCTCAGCAGCAAGAGCATCTCACTCGGGATGACGTGGCCTTGATCAGCAGCGAGGCTTACCTTCTATGGGCACATCAAAAGCAAATGGCCTCACTGGCTCGGGACAATCTGAATGCGCATCAAAAAATCCTGAACGATTTTGAAATCATCAGCCAGGTGGACACAGGCCGTCGCATCGACCTGAGCCAGGCTCAAGTGCGCCATGACAACGCTCGACTGGCCCTGATCAGGATCGAAACCGACATGCGCGTGGCCGCTGAACGACTGGCACGCATGCTCATGGCACCTGCGCCGATGGAACCCAGCGGAATGGAGCACACCCCGGGCATTCCGTACGACACCCTGGACCAGGCGCAGGCTCAATTGAATGACCAGCAACCGGCGATTGCTCGTCTACTGGCGCAGTGCGAAGCGGCACAAGCCAGCGTTCGCTATGCCCAGTCCCAAAGCGCGCCCACCGTCAATCTCTCGCACAGCAAAATCATCGTGGCGGGGTTGGCGGATGGCCAATACGTCACGCAACTGCAATTGAATCTTCCGTTGATCGATGGCGGCACGGCGCGTGGCGCTGTGGCCGCGGCTCAAGCCAATCTACAGTCTCTACAAGCCGACCTCGAGGAGACGCGCTTGCTCTTGAATGAGCAATTGGCCGCCACATGGGCCAGTTGGCGCCTGTCAAAATCGCGCGCCGACCTGGGCCAGGCGCAGGCACGCACGGCGCAAGACCTGGCCGCTGGTTACGAACAACAATTCCGGGCGGGACGCCGATCGCTGCTGGATTTGCTCAACATCCAGAGCGATCTCTACACCTATCAGAGCAACGCAGCCACGGCATTGCATGAATCCCGTTTGGCTCAGGTTCGCATTCTGGCCAATCTCGGGCAACTGGCCAATGCCTACAGGGCCACGCCCACGGCGGTGACCTCTCTCGTGCCGGGGGAGTTCATCGCGATCAGCACAACCACCACCCCCAAACACGCGGAGTGAGTCATGGACACACGCACTTTTCAATCCCCTGAAGCCAGCCCCACCGACAACGCCGCCCCCCAAGCGTCGACGCGCGCCAGCGCACCAGAGCGCGACCCGCTGCTGGTCTGTCTGGCCTTGGCAGCCAAACGGATCGACCGGGCCGTTCATCTGTCAGCCCTGCGCACGGGCTTCGCGGTGGATGCGCAAGGCCGCATTCCAACCAGTGCCTACCCCGACCTGGCCCAACTGCACGGCATGATTGCCGTCTGGTCACGCACAGCATTGACACAACTGCCGGCTTACGCGCTGCCGGTCATCGTGCCCCTGGTGGATGGACGCGCCGCCGTGCTGGTGTCGGTCAACGGCGACGACGCCAGAGTGCTGATGGCAGAAACAGGAAACACCGACATCGCCATGTCCCTGGACGAGCTTACGCGTCTGGGCACCGGCGAAATTCTGGTGATCAAACCTGCCGCGCAACAATCCGCTCAGCAACTGGTGCCCTTCAAGGGGGAGGCGCTGGCCTGGTTCTGGAATACCGTGTGGCGCCACAAGGGCTTTTACATCGAGTCCATGCTGGCCGCCGTGGTGGCCAATGTGCTCACACTGGCCGCGGTATTTTTTGCCATGAACGTGTATGACCGCGTGGTCCCCACGCAGGCTTACACCTCCTTGTGGACCCTGGCGATTGGCACCACGGTGGCCATCTTGCTGGAGTTTGGCATGCGTTGGCTCAAGGCGCGACTGGTCGACCTGGCCGGCCGCAAGGCCGATCTGAGCCTGAACGCCATGCTGCTGCGCGAGATCATGGCCATCCGGCTGGAACACCGACCGCAATCCATCGGCATTTTTGCCAGCTCCATGCGCGACTTTGAATCGCTGCGGGACTTCATGTCCTCTGCGTCCATGGTGATGGTGGTGGACATGCCCTTCATCGTCCTGTTCATCGTGCTCATCGCCATCATTGGCGGTCCTATCGCCTGGATTGCAGCAGCGGCTGTGCCCCTTCTGGTCATCGTGGGCCTGTGGGCGCAACGCCCCTTGATGCGAGCCATGCGAGAGAACATGAAAGAAAGTGGCGACAAGCAAAGCGTGCTGGTGGAGGCCTTGCTCAACCTGGAAGCACTCAAGGCCCACAATGCCGAAAGCTATCTGCAACGGCGCTGGGAGAACGCCAATCTGGCAGCCACCGATTCCTACAAAAAAATCCGCGCCCTCTCCAATCTGATGCTAGGGCTGACAGCCTCCCTGCAGCAACTCGTGACGGTGGGCATGGTTGTGTTTGGCGTGTACCTGATCGGCGACAACGCGCTCACCCTCGGTGGTCTGATTGCGTCGGTCATCCTGGCAGGGCGTGCCATCTCGCCGTTGGGCAGCATCATGTCCCTGGCTGCGCGCTACCAACAGGCCCGCAGCTCACTGGACACGCTGGATGCCCTGATGAAGCGGCCGCGCGATCGCAATGGCTCACGGCGCTATGTGGTGCCCGACAACATCGCAGGTGACTTGCGTGCCGAAGCGCTGGAATTTTCTTATCCGGGTGAGCACTCCACGCCAGTCATCCGGAACGTGTCCCTCCAGCTGTCGGCCGGCGAACACCTGGCCTTGCTGGGGCGCATTGGCAGCGGCAAAAGCACCCTCCTGCGCCTGCTTGCGGGCTTGTACCTGCCACAAGGGGGTCGCATCTCCGTTGATGGTGTCGATCTGCAACAGATCGAGCCCGCCGAACTGCGCAGTCGGCTGGGCTACGTCGGCCAGGAAGCACAACTTTTTCTGGGCACCTTGCGCGACAACCTGGTGCTATCGGACAGTTGGATCAGCGATGCGCGGGTGATTGAAGTGCTGCAACAACTGGACCTCTACACGATGGTGGCCAACCATCCCCGGGGACTGGACATGCCACTGACTGAGGCGGGCGGCGGCTTGTCCGGCGGGCAGCGCCAGTTGTTGGCCATTGCGCGCATGATGCTGCGCGATCCGGCACTGGTGTTTCTGGACGAACCCACCTCCATGATGGACCAGACCACCGAGGCCAAAGTCATCGATGTCCTAGGGCATTGGCTCCAGGGACGGACCCTGGT
>VEQI01000351.1 GCA_018883305.1 Limnohabitans sp.
CCAACCTGCAGCGTCAGATTGCCCACACCACCGCGCGCGTGGGTCAGCCCAAGGTGACCTCCGCACGCGAGGCCATGCTGGCCCTCAACCCACAGGTGCAAGTCGACACCCTGCAATCCCGTGCCGATGAAGCTGCACTGATGCAACTGGTGGCCAACGTGGACGTGGTGATCGACTGTTGCGACAACTTCGCCACCCGACACGCGGTCAATCGAGCCTGCGTGGCGCATGCGGTGCCATTGGTCAGTGGCGCCGTGATCCGGTTGGACGGCCAGCTCACCACTTACGACACCCGCCACACCAGCTCACCCTGTTACGCCTGCCTGTTCCCGCCCGATCAGGCCCCGGAAGAAGTGCGCTGCGCCACCATGGGCGTTCTGGCGCCCTTGGTGGGCGTGATCGGGACACTGCAAGCCACGGAAGCCTTGAAGCTGCTGGCAGGGGTAGGCCGCAGCCTGGCGGGACGGCTGCAATTGCTGGATGGCCGCAGCCTGGAGTGGACCGAGATGCGTCTGCGTCGCCAGCCGGATTGCCCGGTGTGTGGACACCGTCCGGCCTGAGCCGCCTCAACAACTGCCGTGCCATCGCCTGAATTCCCTTGGTGGCATCAGGCCCAGCGGGTGTGCAAACATGCCACGGCGCAACCACTGGGCTTCTCGCTGCAGGACATCGTAGGGGCCTGGGAGCCCCCGGTATCCAGGTGACCAGGCATGCCCCTGCAACACCATCCAGGCACCCACGTCCTGACCCTGGTGCCAAACCTGGGCCAGCAAACGACCGTAGGTGTCCAGTCGACCCGACATCACCCGCACATGCTGCCCCAGCAACCGGGTATGTAACGCCTGCCAGGCTTGCCAGCCCCAGGACTGGCACCGCTCGGGCGCATCGATGGCCGCGAGCCGAAGTTTGCGCACCTCACCACCATGATCCGGTTGAACCCACAAAGTATCGCCGTCACTGACATGCACCACCCGCCCATCCCAGGGTCGGGCCAAGGCCGACCCTGCCACGAGTGTCAGGCTGATGAGACCCGCGTTCACCCAGCGCCCCATCCGCTTGCGAAGCCGGGCAAGTGGATAGGCGCCCGTGGGGCGGCATGAAGCCTGGGCATGAGGGGTCACGTGTGGATGTGTCATCACAGCATCCTGCCCGCTTCGGCTGCCTGTGGGTGAAAGTCGCAGTCGCGAGGGGCACGAGTGCCACCTCCACACACCGTTAAGATGCCGCCCATGCGACCTTCCCGCTGGCTCCCGTTTCTCCGCTGGCCAAGCCCCACGCGGGCAGGCGTGCGTGCCGATCTGGCCGCTGGTGTCACCGTGGGGTTGGTGATGGTGCCGCAAGCCGTCGCCTACGCTGCGCTGGCCAACATGCCACTGGTCACCGGTCTGTATGCCAGCCTGTTGCCCGCCATGATCGGTGTGATGTTTGGCAGCAGCCAGCGCATCTCGGTGGGCCCCACCGCCCTCACCTGCGTCCTCATTGCCGCCTCACTGCACGGGCTGGCTGAACCAGCCAGCGCCGAATGGGTGGACCTGGCCATCTGGCTGGCGTGGCTCTCGGGTTTGCTGCAATTGGGGCTGGGCCTGGGCGGGTATGGCTGGCTGCTCAACCTCATCAGCGCGCCGGTGCTGATGGGCTTCACACAGGCCGCCGCGTTGCTCATCATGGCATCTCAGGTGCCCGCCTTGCTGGGTTTGTCGGCCGTGGACTGGACCTCGCCCGCCTCGTTGTCCCCGTTGACCTGGGGCATGCCCGCTGTCTGGGGCCTGAGCAGTCTGGCCATCCTGCTACTGCTGCGTCGCTGGCGACCGCGCTGGCCCAGCATCATGGTGGCAGTGATGGCCGCAGCGGGCCTGAGTTACGCGACCGACTACGCACAGCTGGGTCCGGTGGTGGGCAATTTGCCGTCGGGGCTGCCCAGCCTGTATTGGCCCAACTGGCCAGGCCTGGACATGCTCAGCAAGCTGGCGCTGCCGGCCATGGTGATTGCCCTGGTGAGTTTTCTGGAAACGGCTTCCAGCGCGCGCATTGAAAGCGAACACGATGGCAAACGCTGGGACGACAACCTGGAACTGTTTGGCCAGGGTCTGGCCAAGCTGGTCTCGGGTTTATGTGGCGGGTTTGCCAGCAGCTCCTCGTTTTCCCGTTCGGCCTTGATGCTGTATGCCGGCGCACGCAGTGGCTGGGCGGTGGTGTGGACGTCGGCGTTTGTGCTGGTGGCCCTGTTGGTCCTGATGCCCGTCTTGCAGCATGTGCCCAAGGCCGTGCTTTCGGCCGTGGTCATTGCGGTGGTGATCGGTCTGTTCCAGCCACAGCAGTTCCGCCGCCTGTGGTGGGTGTCGCGCGCGGAAGCCATCACCGCAGGACTCACTTTCTTGGTCACCTTGCTGACCTCACCCACCATTTACTGGGGCGTGCTGGCAGGGGTGCTGATCACGCTGGCACAGTTCCTCCACCATCGCCTGCACCCGCGCATCATCGAGATCGGTTTGCACCCGGATGGCAGCCTGCGGGATCGGCATCTGTGGCATTTGCCGCCACTGGCGCCACGCCTGTATGCACTGCGCATGGACGCGGAGCTGGATTTCGCCGCAGCCAGTCCGCTGGAACGCAACATCCATGATCACCTGAGCACCCATCCCAACGTCAAGCATGTGATGATCTTTGCCTTGCCCATCAATCGCATCGACGCCACTGGCGTGGAGATGTTCAGCAAGTTGGAGAACCTCTGCCGCACCCGCGGCATCACCCTGCACATCAGCGGGCTCAAGCTGCCGGTGGAGCGTGTGCTGCGCCACGCGGGGTGTCTGCGCCCCGGTGACCATTTGCGCATGTACCGAACCGATGCCGAAGCACTGACCCACTGCGCCCAAGTGCTCAAGCCGTGACGATCCACCCTTCCAGCGGGTCCAGGTCGGACGGCAATCCATACCAAGCGTCTCCCTGGGCGTGACGTTGTGCTGCCCAGGCGGCCTGCACCATGCACAAGACAGCATCCAGCGTGTCGCCGCTGGCGTCCTCCACCAGGGCATCGTGCTGGGCAGCGCTGAGTCGCAGGCGCAAGTGCAAACGGGTCCGTCCTTGTTCCAACGCCTGGACCACCTCTTTTCGGGCGATCAGCCGGTCCGGGGTCTGGCGCGCACGGTCATCGCTTTTGTAACTGCGCGAGCCGATCAGTTCACGCGCCAGCAAGCCCGGGTAGGCCTCCAAAGCCACCCGTTGCGGATCCCCCGCGCATAAGCCCGGCAGATGCACGCCTGCCGCCAGCAAACGGGGCACCGTGACGTGCAGCATGAAGGCCACGGGGGGGTTGATCCATTTCATGGAGGGGCTGGAGCCGGCGGGACCATCGGTCCGCCGGTGGGCAAATTTGGCGCCAGACGGGCGTGCCTGACAAAACGCCGCAAAGGCATCTCGGATCTGTCGCCTGTCCATCGCCGCGTAGTGACGCATGCAATCCACCCACGTCT
>VEQI01000352.1 GCA_018883305.1 Limnohabitans sp.
CTCTCAAGCCGCTGTGGGCGCCGCAGGAGATGGATTGGCGCCCACGGCGGCATTGCCGCCACCGCCATCGCCAGACGACGGTGTGCGCGGTGTCCAGTCCTTGGGGGGGCGTGGCGGACGGCCGGCCATGATGTCGTCGAGCTGCTCGGTGTCGATGGTCTCCCACTCCAGCAGGGCTTTGGCCATGGCGTGCATTTTGTCGGAGTGCTCCTCGATCAGGCGACGCGCCAGCGAATACTGACCGTCAATGATCTTGCGCACCTCGTCGTCCACCTTCTGCATGGTGGCTTCGCTCATATTGGTGGTTTTGGTGACGGAGCGACCCAGGAACACCTCGCCCTCGTTCTCGGCGTAAACCATGGGGCCCAGGGCTTCAGTCATGCCGTAACGCATCACCATGTCGCGGGCAATGTGAGTGGCACGCTCAAAGTCGTTGCTGGCACCGGTGGTCATCTGATTCATGAAGACCTCTTCAGCAATGCGACCACCAAACAGCATGCTGATCTGGTTCAGCATGTATTCGCGGTCGTAGCTGTAGCGGTCTTTTTCGGGCAGGCTCATGGTCACGCCCAGCGCACGACCACGCGGAATGATGGTGACCTTGTGCACCGGATCGCACTTGGGCAACAGCTTGCCAATGAGTGCGTGGCCCGCTTCGTGATAGGCCGTGTTCCGGCGCTCTTCCTCGGGCATGACCATGCTCTTGCGCTCGGGGCCCATGAGGATCTTGTCCTTGGCCTTCTCAAAGTCTTGCATCTCGACCACACGGGCGTTACGACGCGCGGCCATGAGGGCAGCCTCGTTGGTGAGGTTGGCCAGATCAGCGCCGCTCATGCCGGGGGTGCCACGGGCAATCACACCAGCATTGACGTCCTGCCCCAGCGGGATCTTGCGCATGTGCACATTGAGAATTTGCTCACGCCCACGGATGTCGGGCAAGGTGACATACACCTGACGGTCAAAACGACCAGGACGCAACAAGGCGGCATCCAGAATGTCCGGGCGGTTGGTGGCGGCCACCACGATCACACCCAGGTTGGTTTCGAAGCCATCCATCTCGACCAGCATCTGGTTGAGGGTTTGCTCGCGCTCGTCATTACCGCCGCCCAGGCCGGCGCCGCGCTGGCGACCCACCGCATCAATCTCGTCGATGAAGATGATGCAGGGCGCATTTTTCTTGGCGTTCTCAAACATGTCGCGGACACGGGCGGCGCCCACACCCACAAACATCTCGACGAAGTCTGAGCCGGAGATGCTGAAGAACGGCACCTTGGCCTCACCGGCAATGCCCTTGGCCAGCAAGGTCTTGCCGGTGCCAGGGGGGCCCACCAGCAACAGGCCACGCGGAATGCGTCCACCCAGCTTCTGGAATTTTTGCGGATCTTTCAGGAAGTCCACCACTTCCTTGACCTCTTCCTTGGCCTCGTCACAGCCGGCCACATCGGCAAAGGTCACTTGGTTGTTGTTCTCGTCGAGCATGCGTGCCTTGCTCTTGCCAAAGCTGAAGGCACCGCCCTTGCCACCGCCTTGCATCTGCCGCATGAAGTAGACCCACACGCCAATGAGGAGCAACATGGGGCCCCAACTGACCAGGAGCGTCATCAGGACTGACCCTTCCTCGCGCGGCTTGACGTCGAACTTCACGCCGTTGGCGATCAGGTCACCCACCAGGCCCCGGTCCAGATAAGTGGCATTGGTGCGCAGCTTGCGATCATCATGGGTGAGCGCCACGATCTCGGTCCCCCCCTGCCCCTCCTGGATGGTGGCGGACTTGATGCGCTTGCCGCGCACTTCTTCCAGAAAATCCGAATAGGCCACATAGCCGGCACCGGCGGGACCACGCGCGTCAAACTGTTTGAAGACGGTGAACAGCACCAAGGCAATCACCAGCCAGACAGCGACTTTGGAAAACCATTGGTTGTTCAAGGCTGACTCCAAGAAAGGCTGCCGGTTGGACAGCCACAAACGGGCGACAGGGCCCGGACAAGACGCATACTTGCCATGAACGGCATGTAAAGCCTCATTCTAGGCGTTTCAAGTGCGCTCGCGGCCCAAAATGAAGCAATAAGTCATCCCGCCAACAAGGTTAAGCCCGTTTTTTCAAGCCACGCCCCACCAGGAACGTCTCCGAGGACTTGTCCCGGCTGGCTTTGGGCTTGATGGGCTTGACCTGCACGAAGGTGTCTTTAAACAATTTGGCCAGCTGGCTGTAGCCACTGCCGTGGAACACCTTGACCACCAGGGCCCCCTGGGGCTTGAGATGCGCTTGGGAGAATGCCACGGCCAGCTCCACCAGGTGGGAAATACGCGCCGAATCGGCAGAGGCAATGCCCGAGAGGTTGGGCGCCATGTCGGAAATCACCACATCGACTTGACGTCCGTCAAGGGCGGCCTGCAATTGCGCCAGCACGGCATCCTCACGGAAATCGCCCTGGAGAAAGGTCACGCCTTCAATGGGCTCCATGGGCAGGATGTCCAGCCCGATCAAGGTGCCATCCAGCTCGCCCACGGCCGCCCCCTGCGGCGAGAGACGCCGACGTGCATACTGGCTCCAGGCGCCCGGTGAGCTGCCCAGATCCACAATGACCTGACCAGGACGGATCAGCCCCAGCTGCTCGTCGATTTCCTTCAGCTTGTAGGCCGCACGGGCGCGATAGCCCTCTTTCTGGGCCATCTTGACGTAGGGGTCATTGACGTGGTCATTGAGCCACGCCTTGTTGACCTTTTTGCTTTTGGTTTGAATCTTCAATCGAAAACCTGCCTGTGAAGGGATAATACCGCCATGCCTGCCATTCAACTCACGCCCGCTCAGCGCAAGGAACACCGCGCGCTGGCGCACCATCTCGAACCCGTCGTCATGATCGGCCAAGACGGCCTGACCGACGCCGTGCAACGAGAAATCGACGCCGCTCTCAATGCCCACGGACTCATCAAGGTGCGTGTGCTGGGCGACGACCGCACCGTCCGAGACACCTTATTCCAAACCCTGGCGGACTGTCTCAACGCTGCCCCCATCCAGCACATCGGCAAACTGCTGGTGCTGTGGCGCCCGAAACCCGTCAAGGAAAAAGTCCTGGACGAGGAACGCAAACCCGGCCCGCGCGACTTCAAGGTGCTGAAGTACAGCAGCCGTGGTGGTCAGCGCCCCCAGGTCAAAACCGTGCGGGTGCTGGGCAACCAGCGGCTCACCACAGGGGGTCAGATCAAGCGCGCCAAACCCAAGCAAACTTCGGTCAAGAAGCGTTCCCTGGGCTGACACGGCCCTGGCGCCATAACGTCACGCCAGCGGCCAACCACTGCAACGCGTACAAGCCCGAACCCACGGCGTGCCACAGCGCCAGCTGTTCACGCGCCAGAATGCGTGGAGACACGCCCCACGTCATCACGGCTGCTGCCAGCATGCCCGCCAGCACCCAGGTGTCCGCGCGCCGCTGATCGGCACCCAGCGTTCTAGCCCATGATGGATC
>VEQI01000353.1 GCA_018883305.1 Limnohabitans sp.
ATCCAGAATGGCGCCGCAGCTGCGGTAGTTTTGCTCCAGCTTGATCTGGTGGCGCACCTGAAATTCACGCACGAAGTCGGCCATGTTACCCACACGTGCGCCGCGGAAAGCGTAGATGCTCTGGTCGTCGTCCCCCACCGCAAATACCGCCGAATGGGCGCCGCACAACTGCTTGATCCATGCGTATTGCAGGCGGTTGGTGTCTTGAAACTCGTCAATCAGCAAATGGCGAAAGCGGCGCTGGTAGTGCTCACGCACCGGGTCGTTGTCACGCAGCAGTTCGTAGGAGCGCAGCATCAGCTCGGCGAAATCGACCACGCCCTCACGCTGGCATTGCGCTTCGTAGTGTTCATAAATGTCAACCTTGCGCCGGGTGTCCGCATCACGCGCCTCCACGGCATGCGGGCGCAGCCCCTCTTCCTTGCAGTCGTTGATAAACCACTGCGTCTGTTTGGGCGGGAAGCGCTCTTCATCGACATTCAACTGTTTGCAAAGTCGCTTGATAGCCGAGAGCTGGTCCTGCGTGTCCAGGATTTGAAAGGTTTGCGGCAGTTGCGCCAGTTTCCAGTGCGCGCGTAGCAGACGGTTGCATAAGCCATGGAAAGTGCCAATCCACATGCCACGCACGTTCAGCGGCAACAGGGCGGACAGGCGGGTGAGCATTTCGCGCGCGGCCTTGTTGGTGAAGGTGACGGCCATCAGCCCGCCCGGGGTGATCTGCCCGGTTTGCAGCAGCCAGGCGATGCGGGTGGTCAGCACCCGCGTCTTGCCGGAGCCAGCTCCCGCCAGGATGAGCGCGTGCTCGGGCGGCAAGAGCACGGCCGCGCTCTGTTCCGGGTTGAGTCCGCGCAGCAGCGGGGAGGCATCGGCGGCGGATGGCTGAAGGCCCGCTCCTCCATCGGAGGCGGGCTCACGCGGGGATGCAAATGGGTCGTCGTGAGCGGGCCAGGATGTCATGACGGAGATTGTAGGGTTGCGATACACCAGGAGACGAGGTCTGACCACGCTGATAGAATCAGCCACCGGGCCCAAGTTTCTTGCGCCCGGTTTTTTGTTTTGAAAAACCGGCCAGGCCAAGCGCTCATCCACGTTATTGTTTTACTGGAGCTTGGACATCATGGAAATTTTCGACTACGACAACATCCTGCTGCTGCCGCGCAAGTGCCGCGTGGAAAGCCGCTCGGAGTGCGACACCAGCGTCACGCTGGGTGCCCACACTTTCCGTCTGCCGGTGGTCCCGGCCAACATGAAGACGGTGGTGAATGAGTCCATCTGCGAATACCTGGCGCGTCATGGCTATTTTTATGTCATGCACCGCTTTGATTTGGACAACGTGGCCTTTGTGCGCGAGATGAAGCGCAAGGGCGTGTACGCCTCCATCTCGCTGGGCGTGAAACAGCCCGACTACGCCACCGTGGACCAACTGGTGGCCGCCGGCCTGACCCCGGACTACATCACCATCGACATCGCCCACGGCCATGCCGACAGCGTGCGCAACATGATCGGCTACATCAAGGAAAAAATGCCTGCGGCCTTCGTGATCGCCGGTAACGTGGCCACGCCCGAAGCCGTGATCGACCTGGAAAATTGGGGCGCGGACGCCACCAAAGTGGGCGTGGGCCCGGGCAAGGTCTGCATCACCAAGTTAAAGACCGGTTTTGGCACCGGCGGCTGGCAACTGTCAGCGCTCAAGTGGTGTGCTCGCGTGGCCACCAAGCCCATCATCGCCGACGGCGGCATCCGCAGCCACGGCGACATCGCCAAGAGTGTGCGTTTTGGCGCCACGATGGTAATGATCGGTTCACTCTTTGCCGGCCACGAGGAATCGCCCGGCAAGACCGTGGAAGTCAACGGCGAGATGTTCAAGGAGTACTACGGCTCGGCCTCGGACTTCAACAAGGGCGAGTACAAGCACGTGGAAGGCAAGCGCATTTTGGAGCCCATCAAGGGCACGCTGGCCGACACCCTGCGCGAAATGCAGGAAGACGTGCAGAGCTCCATCTCCTACGCCGGTGGCACCAAGTTGATGGACATCCGCAAGGTGAATTACGTCATCCTGGGTGGGGACAACGCGGGCGAGCATCTACTGATGTGAGCACCGCTCAGGGCGGGCATCTATTCGCCCTGCCTCAAGCGTCCTGCACCCACTCGAACCGGGGGCGTCGCACGCCCTCGATCTCTATGATCTCGGCAAACATCGCTGCCGGGCGCACCCAAAGACCTCGCTCGCCGTACAGAGCGCGATAGACCGTCATGGGCTCCAGGGTTTCACTGTGTCGGGCAGTATCCATGACTTCATAGAGCCCGCCTTTGTAGTGGCGATAAAGCCCTGGCCGGGTGGGTGATAGGGAAGGCAGATCACTGTCGTTCATGGATGGGCATCGCTGGCGTTGAATGGAGTCAATACAAAAAAACGGCTCGACATCCCTGTCGAGCCGTTGATTGGCCGAACTTCGTCACACGAAGCCCGGCGACAGGAAAACAACTTTAAACCGTCACGCCTTTGGCCGTCTCCGCGTACTCCTCGATCTGGTCGAAGTTCATGTACTTGTAGACATTGGCCGCATCCTTGTTGATGATGCCGACGGCTTCCTGGTACTCAGCCACGGTCGGGATCTTGCCCAACTTGGAACACACAGCGGCCAGTTCAGCCGAGGCCAGGAACACCTGCGTGTTCTTGCCCAGACGGTTCGGGAAGTTGCGAGTGGAAGTGGAAACCACCGTGGCGCCTTCGCGAACCTGCGCCTGGTTGCCCATGCACAGCGAGCAACCGGGCATCTCGGTGCGAGCACCGGCGGCACCAAAGGTGGCGTAGTGACCTTCCTTGATGAGTTCGCTCTCATCCATCTTGGTCGGTGGGGCCACCCACAGCTTGACCGGAATGTCGCGCGCACCACCGAGCACCTTGGAGGCAGCACGGAAGTGGCCGATGTTGGTCATGCACGAACCGATGAAGGCTTCATCGA
The DNA here is from genome assembly GCA_018883305.1 of Limnohabitans sp. Classification (GTDB taxonomy): domain Bacteria; phylum Pseudomonadota; class Gammaproteobacteria; order Burkholderiales; family Burkholderiaceae_C; genus Limnohabitans. The sequence continues at coordinate 2,967 of VEQI01000353.1, forward strand.
TCTTGGTGCCGGCCACTTCGCTCATGAACTTGGCGTCGTCCGGGTCGTTCGGGCAGCAGACGATCGGCTCCTTGATGTCGGCCAGATCGATCTCGATGACGGCCGCGTATTCGGCGTCCTGGTCGGCTTCCAGCAGTTCGGGCTTGGCCAGCCAGGCTTCCACCGCCTTGATGCGGCGCTCGAGGGCGCGCTTGTCGGCGTACCCGTTGGCGATCATGTTCTTCATCAGCACGATGTTGCTGGTGAGGTATTCCTTGATCGGCTCGGGGTTGAGCTTGATGGTGCAGCCGGCGGCCGAGCGTTCGGCTGACGCATCGCTCAGCTCGAACGCCTGTTCCACCTTCAGGTCAGGCAGGCCTTCGATTTCCAGCACGCGGCCGCTGAAGATGTTCTTCTTGCCCTGCTTGGCCACCGTGAGCAGACCAGCCTTGATGGCGTACAGCGGAATGGCGTGCACCAGATCGCGCAGCGTGACGCCCGGCTGCATCTGACCCTTGAAG
>VEQI01000354.1 GCA_018883305.1 Limnohabitans sp.
GGGTGATCTGCAGACGGACCGTGGGGCCGGGGTCGGTGGGCATTTGCACGGTGTATTGCTTGCCGGCAAATTCATAGACCACGTGATAGCCGGTGGTTCGGTTCTCATAAAAAACCTGGTTGGTGCAGTTCTGGACCGTGCGAACCTCAGGGGCCGGCGCGCCTTCCACCTTGTCACCCAGAATGGCGCCGCCCAGCACCCCCAGCATGGTGGCTGCCGTGCGGCCGCTGCCCGCCCCCACACTGTTGCCCACCGTACCACCTGCGATGGCGCCCATCAGTGCGCCTGCGCCAGATTTTTGGCCTTGCGTGGCCACTTGGCTGTTGGTGCAGACCTGGCGCGGCACGGCCACTTGCTGAATGATGGGCGTGCTGGTGATGACACGACCGGTTTCCTGCGCCCAGGCAGCAGGTGCAGCGGCACCCAGACCGGCCAGCAGCGCAGCGCCGGACAACATCAGGGAACGAGAGAAAGAGGAGGACATATCAACCTTGTGCAAAAAATGAGGCAAGCCACAACGCGTCAAGCGGCAGCGGCGAAATTCTAGGAGCCCGCCGCGAACGACCTGTCAACGAACGGTAAAGCCCTAGGGCCCACCGCACACTCACAAGCCCTTAACGGTTTGCCAGGCATCCGGGTTGACGCCCACCACCACCTGACGACCGCAGGTGACCACAGGTCGTTTGATCAGACTGGGCGTGGCCAACAGTTGACGTCGGGCGCTGGCGCGGTCCACCACGGCAGCCTGAGTGGCAGCATCCAGCTGACGCCAGGTGGTGCCCTTGCGGTTGACCAGTGTTTCCCAGCCGGCCTGGTCCAGCCAGGTGTCCAGCGCCGCTTCGGGAACGCCTTGTTTTTTGAAGTCGTGAAAATCGTGGTCGACTTGATGGTCTTTCATCCAGACGCGGGCTTTTTTGACGCTGTCGCAGTTGGGGATGCCGTAGATGGTGATGCGGGAGGTACTCATGGGCCACATCATGCCCCAAATGGATGACCCCGCTTCGGGCGGTGCCTTCGAGCCACCTGCGGACCGGACGGGTTGTCCGTCATGGGTCTGATGTCTCCCTTGCATGAGAGAGAATCCCATGCATGACCTTGCAAGACTGGCTGACGCATTGCGAAGCGCTCCACCCCATCACGATTGACTTGTCGCTGGACCGTGTTCGCGAGGTGGCGCAACGCCTGGGCTTGCGCCTGGCCATGCCTGTGATCACGGTGGCCGGGACCAATGGCAAGGGGTCCACCTGTGCCATGCTGGAGGCCATTCTGCGTGAGGCCGGCTACCACACGGGGTTGTACAGCTCGCCGCATCTGGTGCACTTTGAAGAGCGTTGTCGCTTGGATGGCCAGAACACCTCGGCCGAAGCCTTGCTGCCGCACTTTGAGCGCGTGGAGGCGGCTCGTCAGGACGTGACACTGACCTACTTTGAGTTCACCACGCTGGTCATTCTGGATCGGTTGGCCGCGGCGGCACCCGATGTGGTGATTCTGGAAGTGGGGCTGGGAGGGCGGCTGGATGCCGTGAATCTGATGGACCCGGACTGCGCCATCATCACCAGCATTGATCTGGACCATGCGGAGTTTCTGGGCAACGAGCGCGAGAGCATCGGTCTGGAAAAGGCCGGCATTTTGCGCACGGGCCGACCGGCGATCATCAGCGACCCGATGCCGCCCGCCAGCGTGCTGGATCGCGCGCGTGAAATTGACGCGACGTTGTCTCGACTCGGGCATGACTTTCATGTCTCCGGGGATCGTCAGCAATGGGCTTGGCGAGGCCGTCAGCGCCGCTACGCTGGTCTGGCCTATCCGGCCCTGCGTGGCGCCAACCAGTTGATGAATGCGGCCGGTGTCCTGGCGGCCTTGGAAGCCTTGCACGAGCGCATTCCCGTGACGGCCCAGGCGGTGCGCAACGGCCTGGCGATGGTGGAGTTGCCCGGGCGCTTTCAAATTGTGCCTGGCCAGCCTGCCCTGGTGCTGGATGTGGCACACAACCCCCATGCGGCCGCGGCGTTGGCCGAGAACCTGGATGCGATGGGGTTTTATCCGCGCACGTTGGCGGTGTTTGGTGCCATGGCGGACAAGGATTTCGCCGCCATGTTTGCCCGGCTGGCGCCGTTGGTGGATGTCTGGCACTTCACGGATTTGCCCACCGCACGTGCCGCCAGCGCAGCGCAGTTGCGAGCGGCCTATGACCAATTGCCTAGCCGAGCGGGCGTGACGTTGCACGAGCATGCCAACCCCCAGGCGGCCCTGGATGCCGCCGTTCAGATGGCAGACCCCGCTGATAGAATCGTGGTCTTCGGGTCGTTCTACACGGTGGGGGGGGTCTTGCAGCAAGGCGTCCCACGGCTGGGTGCCCCGCATCTGAACCCTTGACTGCCATGGCCTTTTTCAAATTCCGATTGCCCAATCCCGCCAATGCGGAGGACGGTTCGTCTGGCGGCACCTCGGGCGAGAGCATGGAAGCGCTGCGCCGTCGCGCTCGTCAGCGCCTGATCGGCGCCACCATTCTGGTGTTGCTGGCGGTCATTGGTTTTCCCATCTTGTTTGATACGCAACCACGCCCTGTGGCTGTCGATATTCCCATCGACATTCCTGACAAACAAAAAACTGCCCCTCAGACAGCGCCTGCCCCCGTCAAACCGGTGTTGGAGTCCACCACGGCGGCCTCCTCCAAGGCCGAGCCGGTGTCCACGCAAGCAAGCCTGGGGCGTCATGAAGAGGTGGTGTCACCGGCTACGGCCATGCCCGCCGCTGCCACGTCGGCAGCCCCCGCGGCCAAGCACGAGCCCGAGGCCAAGCCGAGTGCCACAGACAAGCCCGCAGCCAGCAAGCCCACCGAGCCCGCAGCACCCCGTTACGTGGTGCAAGTGGGCGCCTATGCCGATGATGCCAAGGCGCGCGACGTCCGGCACAAGCTGGAAAAAGCCGGTCTCAAAACCTACACGCATGTGGCAGAGACCAAGGAAGGCAAGCGCACCCGTGTGCGCATCGGGCCTTTCACGTCCAAGGATGAAGCTGACAAGACTGTGGCTCGTTTGAAGGGCATGAACCTGCAAGCCACCGTGCTCACGCTGTAAGCCATGGATGCCGTGGACTGGATACTCCTGGCCTTGCTGGGTGTTTCTATTCTGCTGGGGATGTGGCGCGGCCTGGTGCGTGAAGTGATTTCGCTGGCAGGTTGGATCGCCGGCTTCTGGCTGGCGCAGGAATGGGCGCCGCAGGCGGGTGCCTGGCTGCCCTTGCAAGGGGCGAGTGAAATGCTGCGCTATCTGGCGGGCTTCATCTCGGTGTTTCTGGCGGTGCTGGTGTTGTCGGTGCTGTTGGGCTGGATGGTGAGCAAATTGGTCTCCGCCGTGGGGCTGGGGCTGCTGGACCGGTTGTTGGGCGGTGTGTTTGGGGGTTTGCGCGGCGTGGTGTTGCTGCTGACACTGGCGGTGGTGGTGAGTCTCACGCCCATGCAGAC
>VEQI01000355.1 GCA_018883305.1 Limnohabitans sp.
GTCATGGTTGAAGCGCGAGGTCACGGTGTAGCGTCCATCAGGCCGCATGAGCGCAGCGATGTCTTCCACCCGATCCTGGTCAATGGCATGCGCCCACTCGGCCAGCAGATAGCTGACGGTGTCCACATGCTGGCGATGCAAGGCCAGGCGCTCACCCAAGGGGGCCGTGGTGGCCGGAGTCGTCGATGCACGCATGTTCACAGCCCCATGTACTGACGGTAGTTGTGCCAGAAATTGCGAATGGCCCGCTCGGAGAGCTTGCTGGAACCGCCGCTCTCCAGCGTCTTGCCGCCCATCTCGATGAAGGAGGCGCCCTCCTCGCCATCACCAAAGGCGCGCTGCATCATCTCGCACACGGCGGCATCTTCCACCGACACCATACCGGCCGACCCCACCAGATTCACTTGCGTCAGGCGCAAACGGGTCATCTCTTCGTCGTCGTCCTCGAAGCCGAAGTAGGTCCAGACCAGATCGGACTGCCCCACACCACGCGGAATCAATTGACGCGTGGCCAGGCTGTTGGCAATCTGGTGCAACACAAAGGACGGACAGGTGTTGAGAATTTGCACACTCACGCCGTCACCATATTCATCTTTCCAGCGCAAAATGCCCGGGTCCTCCAGCTTGAGCGCATCATTGTGCGAACGCAGCTCGCTGGTGGTTTTTTCATAATCTGCCGATGTTTTTTCGGTGCCCGCCTTGGTGTAGAAATACACATGACGGCCTGCCGCATCCAGCACCATGGCCGACTCCTGCGACTGCCTGGACAAGCCAAAGGTGCCATAAAACGTGTGCAGAATGTTGGCGTGGTAGGAGTCACGCGGATTCTCGTGATAGGTCTTCCAGTTGGCATGGATGCGCTGGGTGTCGTAGCCCAACACCTTGAGCGGACGCGTCAGCACGCGACGAATGCCCTGCGCCACGTCCCCCAACCAAGACGCCAGAGGCTCGACGTCATCCGAGAAGGTTGCAAAGACAAGGCCACAGATCGTGTCCACACGCAACTTGCGCAGGCCATGTTGCGACTTGTCAAAGTCTTTGGGCAGACCGCCCTCGCCACGCAAGCCCTGGCTGAACGCCGCGTTGCTCAAGTCGCCCTCCAGGGTGAACGACCAGGCGTGGTACACACAGTACAAGCGCTTGGCTGAACCAAACGGCTCGCGGCACACCAGGTTGCCACGGTGCGCACAGCGGTTCACCATGACGTGCAGACTGCCGTCTTGCGCGCGCGTCAGCACCACCGGGGTGTCGCCAATGAAGGTGGTCTTGTAATTGCCGGGCTCAGGCACCTCGGCCTCCAGGCCCACGTAGTTCCATACCGGGCCCCGGAAAATGCGGACCTGTTCCTGCACGTAAATGTCGGGATCCGTGTAGGCCCAGTAAGGCGCGCGGGTATAGCCCTCTTGGGGCCAGGCCCGGGGCTGGCCCGTCAGGCGCGAGATGGGCACCGTGTGCTCGGTGTTGCAACGCATGGGAAGCTCTCCTCGTTGTTTGGCGGGATTGTGCAGCAAAGGTGACAGGCCGAATCGATGAGGTGTACCACCGGCGACGCCTTCGCCGCAACTCCGCCGTGTTTGATAGCACAATGCGCGCTAGGAGAATTCCTCCAAGGAGAACGCCCATGTTGAAGCGACGATTCCTCACCACGGCGATGGCCGCACTGCTGCCCTGCCTGCCCCAGGCCAGTCTGGCTCAGACCGACTTTCCCAACAAGCCCATCCGCTTCATCGTGGGCTATGCCACGGGCGGCCCCACCGACGTGATTGCCCGCATGGTGGCGCAGGAAATCTCCGGCCCCCTGGGTCAGAGTGTCATTGTGGAAAACCGCGCAGGGGCCAACGGCAACATCGCCACGGAATTCGTGGCTGCCGCACCGGCGGATGGCTACACGCTGATCGTCAACACCCTCTCGCTCAACGTCAATGCCATCATGGGCCAGGGCCGCGTCAAGTACGACCCGGAAAAAGATTTCACCCCCATCAGCCTGGCTGTGGTGTTGCCGCAGTATCTGGTGGTGGGCTACAACAGCCCTTACAAAACCGTGGCGGATCTGGTCAACAAGGCCAAAAGCCAGCCCGGCACGGTGAGCTACGGTTCGGCCGGCAACGGCGGTTCGGCGCACCTGGCAGCCGCACTGCTGGCCGTGCAATCCAACACCGAGATGATCCATGTGCCCTTCAAAGGCAATGCCCCGGCCATGACCGAGGTGATGGCCGGCCGCGTGGACTTCATGTTCTACCCCATGATTGGTGTGGCCGAACGTGAGGCGCAAAAGCAGTTGCGTCTGCTGGCCGTCACCACCGCCAAGCGTCACCCCGACACCCCCAACGTCCCCACCACCGCCGAGGCCGGCTTCCCCGGCTTTGAAGACTATGTGGGCCCGGTGGGCTTCATGGCCCCTGCGGGCACGCCGGCCCCAGTGGTGGATAAGCTGGCGAACGCCATCCGCGAAGCGCTGAAGAAACCCGCCATCCAGCAACGCTTGCAGCAACTCGGCGCTGTGAACGTGGCCTCCACGCCGCAGGAATACCGTGAGTGGTTGAAGAAGGACCATGCCCGCTGGTCGCAACTGATCAAGCTGGCCCACATCAAGGAGTGAGTGGCGTGACCGGTCAGGCTGCGGCCATGCCCGCCCCCCCCTCATCGGCGGTGCGCGGCTTCATGCACCGTGAGCGTGATTGCACCAGCATTTTGCAAGCCAATGCCCTGGACTTGCTACCCGCACAACTCACCACCCTGGGCATCCGCAAGCCCATGCTCATCACGGGTGCCCATGTGCGCACCCAAGCCAGTTATGCACGGCTCATGCGTGCGTTGCACCCCTGGGACCCTGTCTTGCAGCCACCCGTGCCCTCACACGCCAGCGTGGAATGGGTCTCCCAGGCCGCGCAAACGGCGCGCGACCTGGACGTGGACGCGTTCATTGCTTTTGGCGGCGGCAGTTGCTGTGACAGCGCCAAGGCCACGGCCCTGTTGCAAGCCGAAGGCGGCGAGCTCACGCAGTACGCGGTGCGCTTCACCCCGCCCAGCACCCTGGTGGCGCCCACGCTCACGCAGCCCAAGCGTGCCGTGATTGCCATCCCCACCACGGCGAGCGGCGCGGAGATGACCCCCAGCATGGGCATCACCGATGCGCAAGGCAAAAAATTCATCCTGCACGATGTGGGCACCATGAGTCGCCTGGTGCTGATGGACCCCGTGGCCAACCTGGAGGTGCCCGCCTCTGTGTTGATGACCACTGGCTTCAATGCCTTGGCCCATGTGCTGGAAGGTCTGTACTCGCTGCAACGCACACCCATGACCGATGCTTATTGCCTGCACGCGGTAGGCTTGCTGGTGCGTTCCCTGCCCTCGGTGCTGGAGCAGCCGGACAGTGTGCAGGCACGGGCCGATCTGCTGACAGCGGCCCATCTGGCGGGCCGGGTGATCGCCAATGCCCGCACGGCCTTGCACC
>VEQI01000356.1 GCA_018883305.1 Limnohabitans sp.
GAAGTTGTAGGTGGGCGTGCCGTCGGGGCGGGCAATCACCAGGTCATCGAGTTCGGCATTGCGAATTTCAATGCGCCCTTTCACTTTGTCATCCCAGGCCACCACACCGTCCGTGGGATTGCGAAAGCGCAACACCGGTTGCACGCCTGCGGGCACGGGGGGCAGGATCTTGCCCGGCTCGGGCCGCCAGGTGCCGTCATAACGGGGTTTCTCCTTGGCCGCCATCTGACGTTCACGCAGCGCGTCCAGTTCCTCAACAGACATGTAGCAAGGGTAGACCTGACCACTGGCCTGCAACTGCGCCAGCACTTCACGATAACGGTCCATGCGCTGCATTTGATAGAACGGACCCTCATCCGGGTTGAGGCCCAGCCAGTGCATGCCTTCCAGAATCACGTCCACAGCCGCCTGCGAGGACCGATCCAGATCGGTGTCCTCGATGCGCAAAATGAACGTGCCCTGCTGAGCACGGGCAAATGCCCAGGGATACAGAGCCGAGCGAATATTGCCCAGGTGAATGAAGCCCGTGGGCGACGGCGCAAAGCGGGTACGAACAGCAGTCATGTGTATCAGGAACGTCGAACAGGATCGACGGATCAATCAATAAGTATCCAGGCCGCGCGACAAATCGGCCTTGAGGTCATCCAAGTGCTCCAGGCCCACCGCCACGCGGATCAGGTGCTGCTGGATACCCGCGGCTTGCCGTTGTGCTTCGCTCAAGCGTCCGTGCGAGGTGCTGGCCGGCTGGGTGATGGTGGTTTTGACGTCACCCAGATTGGCCGTGACCGACAGCATTTGCGTGCTGTCGATGACATGAAAGGCATTGCGTCGCCCCGCCTCGGGCGTGTCGCCCTTCACATCGAAGGACAGCACCGCACCACCCAAGCCACTTTGCTGACGCATGGCCAGGGCGTGCTGGGGATGACTCTCCAAGCCCGGATAATAAACACGAGCCACACGCGGATGCGCCTCCAGCCAGCGCGCCAGTTCAAGCGCGCGCTGAGACTGCGCCTGCATGCGAATGCCCAGGGTTTCCATGCCCTTGAGCACCACCCAGGCATTAAAGGGCGAGAGGCTCATGCCTGCGCTGCGCATCACGGGAATAAAGGTGCCACGAATCAGTTCATCGCTGGCGCACAGGGCCCCCGCCACCACGCGTCCCTGACCATCCAGATGCTTGGTACCCGAATGCACCACAATGTCGGCACCCAGGTCAATGGGCCGCTGCAAGGCTGGCGTGCAAAAGCAGTTGTCCACGGCCAGCAAGGCGCCTGCATCATGGGCCATCTGTGCCAGCACCGCGATGTCGCACACATCGGTGAGCGGGTTGGTGGGTGTTTCGGCAAACAGCAAACGGGTGTTGGGTTGAATGGCACGGCGCCACTCATCCACATCGGTCTGTGACACAAAGGTGGTCTGCACGCCAAACTTGCCAAACTCTGAGCCAATCAGTTTGAGCGTGGAGCCAAACACCGATCGCGAACACACCACATGATCACCGCTCTTGAGCAAACCCATGCACAGCAGCAACACGGCGGCCATGCCACTGGCGGTGCCGATGCAAGCCTCAGCGCCTTCCAGGGCGGCCAGGCGTTGCTCCATGCTAGCCACCGTGGGATTGGTGAAGCGCGAGTAGATGTAGCCATCTTCCTCGCCACCAAAACGACGGGCGGCCGTTTCGCTGTCGGGCTGCACGAAGCTGGAGGTGAGGAACAGGGCCTCGGAGTTTTCGCCGTACTGGCTTTTATCGACAGCGGCACGCACCGCCAAGGTGTCCAGGTGCCAGCCCGTTTGAGAAGAAGACTTGGTCGTCATGAGAATCAGGTTCCGTCGGAAGCATTGGGCAATGCCAGGCGAGAGGCGTCATCGCCCTCCTCGGCCTGTCCCACCCGTTGATGATTGATGCGCTGAATGTCTTCCACCGTGATGTCACCTGTCACGTAGACACCATCAAAGCAAGAGGCGTCAAAACCACTGAGCGGCATGTCATGCGTGGGAGACACCGCGGCTTGGCGCACGGCCGACTTCATGGCGTCCACATCTTGATAAATCAAAGCATCGCAGCCAATCAGGGCCCGCACCTCTTCCAGGCTGCGGTTGTGTGCCACCAACTCTTCCGAGGTGGGCATGTCAATGCCATAGACGTTGGGGAAGCGCACCGGCGGTGCCGCGCTGGCCATGTAGACCTTGTTGGCCCCCGCATCGCGAGCCATCTGCACGATTTCACGGCTGGTGGTGCCACGCACGATGGAGTCATCCACCAGCAGCACGTTACGGCCACGAAACTCACTCACAATGACGTTGAGTTTTTGCCGCACCGAGCGCTTGCGCACGCCCTGACCGGGCATGATGAAGGTGCGCCCCACATATCGGTTCTTGACGAAGCCCTCACGATAGGGCTTGCCCAGCAGATGCGCCAACTGCGTGGCACTGGGACGGCTGGATTCGGGGATGGGAATCACCACATCGATGTCGGTGGGGGGCACTGTGGAGATCACGCGTTTGGCCAGCGTCTCCCCCAGGTTCAAGCGCGCCTGATACACCGAGATACCGTCCAGCGTGGAGTCCGGACGAGCCAGGTAGACGTATTCAAAAATGCAGGGATTGAGGCTGGGCTTGTCGGCGCATTGTTGCGTGTGGATCTGCCCTTGCAAGTCGATGAAGATGGCTTCACCAGGCATCACATCCCGCTCAAGAACATGGCCCGTGCCCTCCAGCGTCACGGATTCGCTGCCCACCATCACCGTGCCATCGCGCCCGCGACCAAAACACAGCGGACGAATGCCATACGGATCACGGAAGGCCAACAGGCCATGGCCTGCAATCAGCGCAATCACGGCATACGAGCCACGCACACGGCGATGCACGCCGCGCACAGCGGTGAACACGTCCTCGGGCTTGAGGGTGAGGCCACGGGTGGTGGCTTCCAGTTCATGGGCCAGCACATTCAGCAACACCTCTGAATCACTGTCGGTATTGATGTGCCGGTGGTCCACGGTGAAGAGTTGCTGGCGCAAGGCCTGCGCGTTGGTGAGGTTGCCGTTGTGCACCAGCACCAGACCAAAGGGTGCATTGACATAGAACGGTTGCGCTTCTTCTTCGCTGAAGGCATTGCCTGCCGTGGGATAGCGCACCTGCCCCAAACCGATGGGCCCGGGCAAGGCGCGCATGTTGCGTGTACGGAACACGTCACGCACCATGCCCTTGGCCTTGTGCATGAAAAATTTGCGTTCTTGCTGGGTGACGATACCGGCCGCATCTTGGCCCCGGTGTTGCAGCAGCAACAAGGCATCGTAGATCAGCTGATTGACGGGTGCGTTGCTGACAACGCCAACGATTCCACACATATCAGGGCAAGTACTTTCCAAAATTTGCCGGCAACACCGGCTTCAACCATTGCAGTCCGTGCACCAGCGCATTCGCCACCGGCGAACCGGTCCACCAG
>VEQI01000357.1 GCA_018883305.1 Limnohabitans sp.
CGCTACGGCATGGAGTGCGTGGTGTACATGGGCAGCGAAGACGTCAAGCGCCAAAGCCCCAATGTTTACCGCATGAAGCTGCTGGGTGCCACGGTGGTGCCGGTGGAAAGCGGCAGCCGCACGCTAAAGGACGCCCTCAATGAAGCACTGCGCGACTGGGTGACCAACGTGGAAAACACGTTCTACATCATCGGCACCGTGGCCGGTCCGCACCCGTATCCGATGATGGTGCGCGACTTTCAGAGTGTCATTGGCGAAGAATGTCTGCACCAGATGCCCGAGCTTCACCAAGGCCGCCAACCCGATGCGGTGGTGGCCTGCGTGGGTGGCGGCAGCAACGCCATGGGTATCTTCTATCCGTACATCCCGCACGAGAGCACACGTCTGATTGGCGTGGAAGCCGCCGGCGAGGGGCTGGAAAGCGGCCGTCACTCAGCATCGCTGCAACGTGGCGTACCGGGCGTGCTGCACGGCAACCGCACCTACGTGCTGCAAAGCGACGACGGGCAGATCGTCGAAACGCACAGCATCAGCGCTGGCCTGGACTACCCCGGCGTGGGCCCCGAGCATGCCTGGCTGCAAGACACGAAGCGTGCCGAGTATGTCGGCATCACCGACCAGGAAGCTTTGCAAGCCTTCCACTACCTGTGCCGCACCGAGGGCATCATCCCCGCGCTGGAATCCAGCCACGCGGTGGCCTATGCGATGAAACTGGCGCCCAGCATGCGTCCTGACCAGTCCATTCTGGTGAACCTCTCGGGCCGTGGCGACAAGGACATTGGCACCGTGGCCGATCTGAGCAACGCCGACTTCTACTGCCGCCCCAGCTGCCGAGGCCAATCGGTCAAGGGGCAGACCGAATCCGTGATCACGGTGAAAGGATGAACCCCATGAGCCGTATCCAAGCCAACTTTGACCAGCTGAAAGCCCAGGGGCGCAAGGCCTTGATCCCCTACGTCATGTCCGGCTTTCCGCAGGCCGATGTGACGCCCGAGTTGATGCACCGCCTGGTGGCGGCTGGCGCCGATGTGATTGAACTCGGTGTGCCGTTCAGCGACCCCATGGCCGACGGCCCCGTCATCCAGAAGGCCGGCGAAGCTGCGCTGCGTCTGGGCATTGGCACGGCGCAGGTGCTGGAGATGGTGCGCCAGTTTCGCGCGCAAGACGCCCGCACCCCGGTGGTGTTGATGGGCTACGCCAACCCGGTGGAAAGCTACAACTTGCGTCACGGCGCGGGCGCCTTCGTGCGCGACGCCGCCGCCGCCGGCGTGGATGGCGTGCTGATCGTGGACTACCCGCCCGAGGAGTGCGCCGACTTTGCCGCCGAGCTGCGCGCGCACCAGATGGACCTGATCTTCCTGCTGGCCCCCACCAGCACCGATGAGCGCATGGCCCAGGTGGCGCAAGTGGCCAGCGGCTACGTGTACTACGTGTCGCTCAAAGGGGTGACCGGCGCAGGCCATCTGGATACCGATGCGGTCGAGGCCATGCTGCCGCGCATCCGTCAGCATGTGAAGATTCCGGTGGGCGTGGGCTTTGGCATCCGTGACGCGGCCTCGGCCACGGCAGTGGGCAAGGTGGCGGACGCGGTGGTGATCGGCACCAAGCTGATCCAGTTGCTGGAATCGGGCCCCACCAGCCAATCCCTGCCAGCGGTGGAAGGCTTTCTGCGCGAGATCCGCCAGGCCCTGGACGCGATGTAAATCATGGCGGGCCGCCCCTCAAAGGCCCCGCCCCGTAGGATAATCAGACACCTCCCCACTTGGAGAAACTCCCCTCATGAGTTGGCTCGAAAAACTGCTCCCCCCCAAAATCCAGCCCAGCGACCCCGCCGACCGGCGCGGCGTCCCCGAAGGGCTGTGGATCAAATGTCCGAGCTGCGAAACCGTGCTCTACAAAAATGATCTGGAGCAGAACCAAAACGTGTGCCCCACCTGCAGCCACCACCACCGCATCTCGGCGCGTGCGCGACTCGATGCCTTCCTCGACCCCGAAGGTCGTTACGAGATCGGCCAAGAGGTGGTGCCGGTCGATGCCCTGAAATTCAAGGACAGCCGCAAATATCCGGAACGTCTGAAAGAGGCGATGGACAGCACTGGCGAGACCGACGCTCTGGTGGTGATGGGTGGCGCTGTGCGCAGCATCAACTTGGTGGCAGCTTGCTTCGAGTTCGACTTCATGGGCGGCAGCATGGGCTCTGTGGTAGGTGAGCGCTTTGTCCGCGGTGTACACACGGCCATCGAGCAGAAGGTGCCTTTTGTGTGCTTCACTGCCACCGGTGGCGCTCGCATGCAAGAAGGCTTGCTTTCGCTCATGCAAATGGCCAAGACCAATGCATCTCTCACCCGCTTGGCCAAGAAAGGTCTGCCCTACATCAGCGTGCTGACCGACCCCACCATGGGCGGTGTGTCCGCTGGCTTTGCGTTTGTGGGTGACGTGGTCATTGCCGAGCCCAAGGCCTTGGTGGGCTTTGCCGGTCCGCGGGTCATTGAAAACACCGTGCGCGTGACCTTGCCCGAGGGCTTCCAACGCTCCGAATTCCTGCAACAAAAAGGCGCGGTCGACATGATCTGCGACCGCCGCGAATTGCGCTCCACCGTGGCCAGCCTGCTGGCCATGCTGCAGCGCCAACCGGCTGACGCCATTTCCTGATCAATCCCATGTCTGACAACCGTTCCACCGCGCCTGCCGCGGAGACAGCTGCGCCTGCTGTCGATGAAAACCAGCTGATCGCCGAGCGTCGCGAAAAACTCAAAGCGTTGCGCCAACGCCAGGCCGAGGGCCAAGGCGTCGCCTTCCCCAACGATTTCAAGCCGGCGCACCACGCCGCCACACTGCACGAAACCCACGGCGACAAAACCCCGGACCACCTGGTGGCCGAGGGCCAAATAGCCCGTGTGGCCGGTCGCATGATGCTCAAGCGTGTGATGGGCAAAGCCAGCTTTGCCACCTTGCAAGACAGCACCGGCCGCATCCAGATCTACATCACTCGCGACGACGTGAGCGAGGCGGTGTACAACGACTTCAAGCACTGGGACCTGGGCGACATCGTGGGCGCCGAGGGTCGCCTGTTCAAGACCCGCACCGGCGAGCTGTCGCTGCACGCCACGCAGGTTCGCCTGCTCACCAAGAGCCTGCGCCCCATGCCGGACAAGTTCCACGGCGTGAGTGACCAGGAAATCAAATACCGCCAGCGCTACGTCGATCTGATGACCGACGAAACCGCCCGCAAGCGCTTTGTGGCGCGCAGCAAGGCGGTGAGCGGCATTCGCGAGTTCATGGTGCAACACAACTTCCTCGAAGTTGAAACGCCCATGCTGCACCCCATCCCCGGCGGCGCCAACGCCAAGCCCTTCATCACCCACCACAACGCGCTCGACCAAGAGATGTACCTGCGCATCGCGCCTGAGCTGTACTTGAAGCGCTTGATCGTGGGCG
>VEQI01000358.1 GCA_018883305.1 Limnohabitans sp.
GCTTGTCCTTTGGCCTGTATGCGCCCGTGGGCACGCCGCCAGAGGTGGTGCGCAAGTTGTTCGATGCCACGGTCAAAGTCTTGCAACGCCCCGACATGGCCGAGAAGCTGGCCACTCAGGGCATGGACCCAGCGCCCAACACCTCCCCCGAGGATTTCCGGCTGATGAACCAACGGCTGGCGCCTTTGTGGGCACGGCTGATTGCCGACTCGGGTGCCAAGGTCGACTGAGCACCCCATCCATTTCTTATTCACCAGGAGTACATCGCATGAAGCTGTTTTTTTCGCCCAACTCGCCTTATGTGCGCAAGGTGCTGGTCACCGCCCAGGAAGTGGGTCTGGGCTCGAAGATCGAGTTGCTGGACGCGGCGGCCAGCCCCATCAACCGCGATGCCCGCATCGTGGCGCACAACCCGCTGGGCAAGGTGCCCACGCTGGTGACGGACGAAGGTCTGGCGCTCTATGACAGCCGCGTCATTTGTGAATACATCAATGCACAAGGGCAGGGCACGCTGTTCCCCGCCAATGGCGCTCACCGCTGGCAAGCGCTGGCCTGGCAAGCGCTGGCAGACGGCTTGCTGGATGCGGCCTTGTTGGTGCGTTATGAAAACAATGCCCGCCCGGAGGCACTGCGTTGGAGTGACTGGACCGATGGACAAATGGACAAGATCCACTGCTGCCTGAAAGAGTTGGAGCGCCAGGGGCATCAACCGCGCGGTGGTTTTGACATCGGACATCTGACGGTGGGCTGTTCACTGTGGTACATGGATCTACGCTTTCCTGACATGAAGTGGCGCGAGCGCTATCCCTCGCTGGCGGAATGGATCGCGCCCTACATGCAGCGCGCATCGATGCAGATGGCCTGGCAATTGCCGGCCTGAGGCTTGGCGGGGCAGGCGGGGGCAGGCGAGTGCAGGTCAGTTCGCAGGATTGCCGTTAACATCTCGGTCATGCAACCTTTTCACCTCGCTTTCCCCGTGACCTCCCTGGCCAAGGCCCGGGCGTTTTATGGCGATCTTCTGGGCTGTCCCGAAGGTCGTTCGTCCGATGAATGGGTCGATTTCAACTTCTACGGTCACCAGATCGTGGCCCACCTGAGCCCCAATGAAGCCGGCCACCGCAACACCAGCGCGGTGGATGGTGACAACGTGCCGGTGCGCCATTTCGGCATGGTGCTCACCATGGCCGACTGGCAAGTGTTGGCCGACAAGCTCACGCAGGCGCAGATGAAGTTCATCATCGAGCCTCACATCCGCTTCAAGGGGCAGGTGGGCGAGCAAGCCACCATGTTCTTTCTGGACCCGTGTGGCAATGCGCTGGAGTTCAAGGCTTTCGCCGATCCGTCGCGCTTGTTCGCCAAATAACCCTGGCGCTGCACGGACGTCTGATCATGCGGTTCATCGGACGTTCTTCTCTGGCCTGGGCAGGGCGGCTTGCCAGCGTCTTGGTCGGCATCAGTCTGTGGATGCCGCTGGTGCATGCGCAGCCGGCCAATGCCACACCGGCGACCCTCCCCGAGGCCACGTCCAATGCCCGTCCTGGCGTGGCCTTTCAGGTGGGTACCGCGTTCACGGTGGCTGAAGGCTACTGGCTCACTGCCTTGCATGTGGTGGATGGCAAGGAGCTGGTGCTGCTGGGGCCGATCGACCGCACCCGCTGGATTCGCGCTGAAGTCATCAAGACCGATGCGCGGCTGGACTTGGCCCTGCTCAAGGCGCGCGTGATGCGCCCGGCTTTGTCGCTGGTTCGCTGGCATGAAGTGCCGCTGGGATTGGAAGTGAGCGTCATTGGTTTCCCGCAACCACGGGTGCAGGGGCTCAGCAAAAAAATCACGCAAGGCATCATCAACGGCAACCGCAGTGATCGCAGCGAATCCATCGACACGGGGTACTTCCAGCTCAGCGCCGAAGTGGCCATGGGCAATTCCGGTGGGCCCGTGCTGGCGCCTGATGGCGCGGTGGTGGGCATGGTGCAAAAAAAGGTGAATGTCCAGCGCGTGGCAGAGCGGACCCAGGATGTGTTGGTGAATGTGAGCTTTGCCCTCAAGTCGGCCCAGTTGTTGGAATTCTTGCGTGACTCACCTGCACAGGCCGTGATCCATCCCCTGTCCCTGGACACGGTGTTGCGTCCGTATCAGTTATTTGCGCAGACCGAGAGTTCGGTGCTGGCGGTGGTGGCGCGGCAGGCTGGGGCCCGGGCAAGCTCGGAGACTTCGCCGTGAGGGCGTGACGGCTGGACGCCATGGGGCAAGCTCTTCGAAGGGATTGGTTTGATGAATCCTATCGGATTAATGAATCCAGTCATGGAAAGAAAATGAATCCATTGGAATTCATTTCTGCCTGAAAAAATTTTTTGATGTTTTTCAAAAAAAATTCAAAAAGATGTCCACCAAGTTCAAAGTTGCAGCGTTGTATGCGTATTCAAACGCTTCTAACAGTGCCATGAACAAAGCCATTTCTTCCAAGTCGGTGACACAAACCACCCTGGACCGTTGCTTTCGGTACGTGTCGTCGGAAACGCCGCAGTTGCGTGCCACCTTTGATCGCCTGCGCGCCCAGCTGGCCCAGGACGCGGAGCAGCGCAGCCGCCCGGTGGCGCGCATCTACTCCGGGTTTCGCGCTGTGAAGGCTTAAGTCCTCTCTCTCTGCTTTTATCTAGCGCACACAAAAAGGCCCCGTCAGGGGCCTTTTTGTTGTTGAGCACTTCCCGAGGCCGGCCTGTCGCTGGCCTCATTCAATGGCTGAAGAAGATTTGAGCTGCTCGCGCAGGACAAATTTCTGGATCTTCCCGGTGGAGGTTTTGGGCAACACCCCAAACACGATGCGCTTGGGCACTTTGAAGCGCGCCAGCAGGCCCCGGCAGAACTCGATCAACTCGGTTTCAGTGACTTGTCCCTGGGGCTTGAGCTCCACAAAACCACAAGGGACTTCTCCCCATTTGGGGTCTGGCATAGCCACCACGGCGGCCAGCATCACCGCCGGGTGACGACACAAGGCATCTTCCACCTCGATGGATGAAATGTTTTCACCGCCGGAGATGATCACGTCCTTGCTGCGGTCCCGGATCTTCACGTAGCCATCGGGGTACATCACCGCCAGGTCGCCGGTGTGGAACCAGCCGC
This sequence comes from Limnohabitans sp., assembly GCA_018883305.1. GTDB lineage: Bacteria > Pseudomonadota > Gammaproteobacteria > Burkholderiales > Burkholderiaceae_C > Limnohabitans. The sequence goes on from VEQI01000358.1 coordinate 3,121, forward strand.
CCTCAAAGGCTTCACGCGTGGCCTGCGGATTTTTCAAGTAGCCCTTCATGACAATGTTGCCGCGGAAGAAAATCTCGCCCAGGGTTTCGCCATCGGCTGGCACGGGTTGCAGGGTTTCAGGGTCGAGCACGGTCACCGCTTGCTGCAAGGGGTAGGACACCCCCTGACGGCCATTGAGTCGGGCACGCTCTTGCAAATCCAGGCCCGCCCATTCAGGCTGCTTGGCACACACGGCGGCTGGGCCATAGACCTCGGTCAGGCCATAGACGTGGGTAAGGTCGATGCCGGCAGCCTCACAG
>VEQI01000037.1 GCA_018883305.1 Limnohabitans sp.
TCCCGGAGTAGATGGTGTCGTCACCCATGTTGGCGCCATTGTTGATGCCCGACACCACCAGATCAGGGCGGAAATCCAGCAAGCCGGTCAGGGCCACGTGCACGCAGTCCGCCGGGGTACCGTTCAAATATCGAAAGCCATTGGCTGCGCGATGGACATACAGCGGGGAATGCAACGTCAGCGCATTGGACTTGGCACTGTTGTTTTGCTCCGGTGCCACCACCTCCACCCGGCCCAGATCTTTGAGGGCCTCATACAGGGCCACAATGCCGGGCGCCTGGTAGCCGTCGTCGTTGGAGATGAGAATGTTCATGCGTGGCCTTCGGTGAAGTGCATTGATTGTAGGCGTGCGCCCGCCATGCCAACCATGACCAAGCCTGGCAGGCCCCACTATGATGAGTGCCTGATTGGAGGAAATCACCATGCATGCCTGGTTGTGCGAAAACCCTGTGGGCGTTGAGGCCCTGACCTGGAAAGCCTTGCCCACCCCCGCCCCACAGGCAGGCGAGGTGCTGATCGAGATCGAGGCCGCCAGCCTGAACTTCCCCGACGCCCTGATCGTGCAAAACAAATACCAGATGAAGCCGCCCCTGCCCTTCGTGCCCGGCTCCGAATACGCGGGGACCGTGCGTGCCTTGGGTGAGGGCGTCACCCACCTGCAGGTGGGGCAGCGTGTGGCCTGCTTGCCCGGCACAGGCGGGTTTGCCACCCATGCGGTGGCGCCCGCGCGTCTGTGCCTGCCCTTGCCTGACGGTTTCAACAGCGTGGATGCAGCGGCATTCATCATGATTTACGCCACCTCCTATCACGCCCTCATCGATCGCGCACAGTTGCGTGCCGGTGAAACCGTGCTGGTGCTGGGTGCGGCCGGCGGGGTGGGCACCTCTGCCATCCAAATTGCCAAAGCGGTGGGCGCCCAGGTGATTGCCGCCGCCTCCACCGATGAGAAGTGTTCGCTCTGCACCGCCTTGGGCGCAGACCATGTCATCAACTACAGCCAGGGCAACCTACGCGAGCAACTCAAGACCCTCACGAACGGCCGGGGCCCCGATGTGATCTACGATCCGGTCGGTGGCGATCTGGCCGAACCCGCGTTTCGCGCCATTGCCTGGCGCGGGCGTTACCTGGTGGTGGGGTTTGCGGCTGGTCCGATTCCCGCTTTGCCCTTGAACCTGCCGCTGTTAAAAGGTGCCTCGGTGGTGGGCGTGTTCTGGGGCGACTTCGCACGCCGAGAGCCCCAGGCCAACGACGCCATGATGCGCGAGCTGGTGGCCTGGTATCAGGCAGGCCGCATCAAGCCCGTCATTGACAGCACGCTGCCCATGCACGAACTCAAGGCCGCCTATGCGCGCATGGCCTCACGCGAGGTCAAGGGCAAGCTGGTGATGGTGAACTGAGGGTCACACCAACAGGCGTTGAAACACGCTGAATTGCTTGCGGGCTCGGTAACACCCGCAGGTCATGGCCTCCAGACGATGACGATCATTCAGGCGGATCTTGCCCCGCAGGCACTCCACCACACCGCTTTTCTCCAATTGTTTGAGGGTCAGGGTGATGGCCTCACGGCGCACACCCACAATGTCCGCAATCTGGCCATGGGTGATCTCTATTTCTTGTTCGGTACGGTGTTGCAATGCCACCAACAACACCTTGGCCAGAATTTGCTGCGTGGAGTGGCGACGAAAACAGGCCGAACTTAAGCTCAATTGTCCCAGCAGGTTGCGGACCGCTCGCATCACCAGTTTGGAGAACGCCTGCCCCAGCGCAAACTCACGACGCAACACATCCACCGGCATGCGGTAAGCCAAGCCCGGCAAACGCACATGCACGCCCAGCAAGCAGTGACTGTCAGCCACCACTGACAGTGGGAACATGCTGGTGCAATCCGCCAGGGCCACATGGACGTCATCCCCCGCCTTCATGGTGATGGAAAAAGAGACGACGGCAGTGAGTGGAAAATAAAAATATTCCACCACCGAGTCTTGCTCACAGATCAATTGGTCCTTGGACAAGGACACCAACTGCAAGTAGGGAAACAATCGCTCCTGATCGTGCGCAGGGAGTTGATCCAGCAACAGATTGCCTTATTGAAAACCCATGACCGTCTCCTGTGATCACGGCCACACTTGCTTTGATATCATTTTTATAGTGGCCCAGGCACATTTAACCTGACCACCCTACCATCGTCAAACGACCTGGCGAAATGTCCTTATTCTGACGACGAACTGACTGAGCACAGGCCCAGTGCGCATTCATTCCATCAAAACACCGAAGTTCCCGCCAGCGCATCTTGCATCACAAGTTCACGAAAACTTGCCACCTCCTCCAGCGCGCGGGCAAAGTCTGCATAAGCCATGCGCCAAGCGTCGCCGGCCTGACTCACCCGCGCCGTGCGCGCGGCCACGGGGTTGCCCAGCACACAACTGCCCACCATCTCGTTTGGAGCGATGCAACGCAGCACCTCCTCATGGCCACCGTTCATCGGCAGGACTTCCTGCACCTGGGCGGTCAGCGGAAAAAAAATATGTTGCGCAGTCTGACCCACCTGGTACAAGGTATCGCCCACCGCCAGCGTCACCCGTTGCAAGGCGGGCATCAGTCGAGCCTTGTCCGCAGCAGGAAGTCGATCCAGAAAACGCACATGCGCGAAAGCACACATCGGCCCACCTTGATGAATGAATAAAGAAGTGCTAATTGTTGTCCAACGCACGCACGGTTGACGCTTGAGAAGCCCAGATGATGGCGTGCAATGTGCGCCAGAACACAAAGCAAAGCAACAGGCAGCGGGCATAAAAAAACCCGGCACCGAGCCGGGTTTCATGAATGTTTGGGGTGGCTGATGGGACTCGAACCCACGACGACAGGAATCACAATCCTGGACTCTACCAACTGAGCTACAGCCACCGCAGAGACTTGCATTATAGCGGCATGAATCGTCAGGGCTGCACAGCAGAGGCTGGGCGAGGCTCCTTGATCACCACTTTGAAGCGTTCCTTGAGGTGGTTGTAATAAGCCAGGCCTTCGGCCGTGCCCACCCATTGCACAAACTGGGCGCGCTCTTGCTGACGGGCCGCCAGGTCCGGCGCGGCCAGCACCTTGTTGATACGTGCCACGGCATAGCCCTGGTTTCCCAAGTCGGCCCCCACCCAGGCGGGCATGGACGACGTGGGTGCGTGCATGACGGCTTCCAGCAAAGCAGAGGGCCATTGATTGGGATTGGCACGCGACAGCACCTCGGCCTTGCCAAGGACAGCACCATCCGCGGACGCCTTCCATTGCGTCAGTTTCTCTTGCCCGGCCTGGCGAGCCGCTGCCAGGGCGGCCTGGGTCAGCCAAGACTGGCGTACGTTGTCCTGCACTTTGTCATACGGCAAGGCGGCCGCCGGCACGTGGTGAACCACACGAGCCGCCACCAACTGGCTGGGACCCACCTCCAGGGCTTCCGTGTTGCGTTTTTTCTCCAGTGCGTCAGCAGAGAACACCGCGGCCAACAATTTGGGATTGTTCAAAGGCGCAGCCAATGCCGACTGGCGAGTCAAGCCATTCATCTTGTGCACCTCCAGCTTGAGCCGATCAGCGGCCGGCTGGAGGCTGTCAGATTGCTCATAGACCAGGTTGGTGAATTGCTCGGCCAGTTCTGCAAACTTGCGTTGAGCCTGCTGACGCCGCAATTCAGCCTCCAGGCTGGCACGCTGAGATTCGAAGCTGGCTTGCTTGGGCTGACGAATGTCGGTGATCTGAAGGATGTGATAACCAAACTCGGTTTCCACCAGGTCACTGATCTGCCCTTTGTTCAAGCTGAATGCTGCTTCTTCAAACGCTTTGACCATGGCACCGCGGGCAAAGAAATCCAGATCACCCCCTTTGGCAGCGGAACCCGGGTCCTTGGAGTGCTGGCGAGCCAGTTCGGCAAAACGCTGGGGGGCTTTTTTCAACTCGGCCAGCACTTGCTGGGCTTGCGCACGAACCTTGTCCCGCTCCGCCTGCGGGGCCTTGGCATCCACCGCAAACAGAATGTGACTGGCACGACGCTCTTCCTTAGCTTGCAAGCGCGCTTGGTTCTGTTCGAAATAGGTCCGGACATCGGCCTCGTTGAGCACCACGCCCTTTTGTGCCGTGGCCAGGTCCAGCATCAGGTATTCAATGTCCACGGACTCGGGGGTTTGGTAGCGAGCGACATGTTGCTGGTAGTGTTGGCGCAGTTCTTCATCCGTGGGTTTGAGACGGGCCGCAAAGTCTGCGGGCTTGAACACGGTCCACTGTGCCTCACGCTGTTGGTAATAAGCCTCCAGGGCCACACCAGACAGCGCGGCCGGCGCGAAGCTGGAGCCCATGACACCGTTGACCACCTGACGTGAGGACAGGTCTGCACGCACACGGTTTTCATACATCTCGGGCGTCATGCCCTGTGATCCGACCAATTGACGATAACGCTCCATGTCCAACGTGCCATCAGGACGGCGCAGCGAGGCAATGGCGGGGGACTGTTGCAACTCGTTGGCCAGACGTTGATCGCTCACGCCCAGGTGCAGGCGCTCGGCGGCGACTTGCATCAGACGCTCCCGAACCAACCGGTCCAGGCTGCCGTACTTGGCTTGCGGGGAGTCGAACAGTTTGACGTCCACATTCGGCATGGAGGCTCGCAGGCGCTCCACCTCATTGCGATGCGCGGCATCCCACTCGGCACGCGTGATGTCGTGGCCATCGACCACGGCCACCGCTTCGCCCTTTTCAACGAAGCGGTTGTAACCATCAATGCCAAACAGCACGAACGAGGGAAAGATGAGCAAGAACAGCAGGATCTGCATGATCCGGTTGTGCTTGCGAACGAAATCAAACATGGGCAACTTCCATGGAGTTCAACAAAAAAGGCGAACCAGGTTCGCCTTCGTTGGGTGGTGGGTGCTGACGGTCTCGAACCGCCGACCTACGCCTTGTAAGGGCGCCGCTCTACCAACTGAGCTAAGCACCCCACCTGAAAATCAGTTCAAGGCGTCTTTCAATGCCTTGCCGGGACGGAACTTGGGAACCTTGGCCGACTTGATTTTAATCGCAGCGCCGGTGCGGGGATTGCGACCGGTGCGAGATGCACGCTTGGTGACGGCAAAGGTGCCAAAACCCACCAGCGACACGGTGCCGCCTTTTTTCAGCGTGGTCTTGACGGCACCGATGGTGGCCTCCAGGGCACGGGTGGCGGCCGCTTTGGAAATGTCGGCGTGCTTGGCGATATGTTCAATCAGTTCGGATTTGTTCACAAAGATCCCCTTGTCAAAAGGCTTGTTGTGGTTGCAATGTCAGGGCCTCCTGAAAACATCGCCCCGCCAACAAGCGGGGCTAAGCTGACAGGGTGAGCGTTTCAGCGCTGCTGCATAGATTTAATCCAACGGCCGGGATGCTGTCAATGATGGCAACAACCATCCTTCGTTCGCATGTGGCACAGCGCGGAGGCGGATTCTAGCTGGTTTTATCTTGTCAGTGCTTTCTGAAAAATGACAAGTGATGCGCGGATCACCTGTCAACCCGCTCAGCTCAGCAAAGCCTGCTCAATGGCACGCCCCAAATCGCTGGTGCTGGCATTACCACCAATGTCAGGGGTACGGGGGGCACCACTCTTGGGGTCCAGCACTTTTTCGATGGCGGCCAGGATGGCGTCATGCGCGTCTTTGTGCCCCAGGAACTCCAACATCATGGCGCCACACCAGATTTGTCCAATCGGGTTGGCAATGCCACGTCCCGCGATGTCCGGCGCCGAGCCGTGCACCGGTTCGAACAGCGAGGGGAATTTGCGGTCCGGATTGAGGTTGGCGCTGGGCGCAATGCCGATGGTGCCGGTACAGGCCGGCCCCAGATCGCTCAGGATGTCGCCAAACAAATTGCTGGCCACCACCACGTCAAAGAAATCCGGGCGCTGCACAAAGTGCGCGGTCAGGATGTCGATGTGGAATTTGTCCTGACGCACATCCGGATAGGCCTTGGCCATCTCGGCCACGCGCTCGTCCCAGTAGGGCATGGTGATGGCAATGCCGTTGGATTTGGTGGCACTGGTCAAATGCCTTTTGGGGCGTGACTGCGCCAGATCGAAAGCAAACTTGAGCACGCGGTCCACACCCACGCGGCTCATGATGCTTTCCTGCATCACGATCTCACGCTCGGTGCCCGGGAACATGCGACCACCCACGGCCGAGTATTCACCCTCGGTGTTCTCACGCACGATGTACATGTCGATTTCACCCGGCTGGCGAGCGCTGCCATCACGGCGCACCACCGGCGCGATGATGCCGGGCATCAGGCGCGCAGGACGCAGGTTGATGTATTGATCGAATTCGCGACGGAACAGCAGCAGCGAGCCCCACAGCGACACGTGGTCGGCAATTTTGTCGGGCCAGCCCACCGCACCAAAGAAGATGGCGTCATGCCCGCCAATGTGGTCTTTCCAGTTGTCGGGCAGCATCTTGCCATGGCGCTCGCAGTAATCCCAGCTGGAAAAATCGAAATGATCGAAGGCGAGGTCAATGCCAAATTTGCGCGCGGCTGCATCCACGACGCGAACGCCCTCGGGCATGACTTCCTTGCCAATGCCGTCTCCGGCGATGACGGCGATACGATGTTTGCTCATGGTGGCTCCAATAAATCGAGGTCGGAATTGTCGAGGTAAACCCTGGTGAGGCCCTGAACGAGGGGCGCGATTATGTCGCTCGCGTGACCACGGGCGCACGCACCACCAGGCTCACCCCCAGGGCGGTCAGCGCCATCCCTGCCAGCGTGGCCACGGTGATGGGCTCATCAAACAGCAACCATGCGATGGTTGCTGTACAGGGTGGAACCAGGTACATCAGGCTGCTGACGCTGGCGGCTGCGCCGCGTTGAATCAACAGGTACAGCAACGAACTGCCCCCCAATGTCATGCCCAGCACCGACCAGGCCATGGCGCCCATCAGTTGCGGATGCCACACCATGGGCTCGGTCTCCAGCCAGGCCAATGGCAAGGTCACCAGCGCGGCCGCCGCCAGTTGAACCGTGTTGGCGGTGCGCACATCGCAAGGCTGCACATGGCGCTTTTGATAGAGCGTGCCGATGGTGATGGACAAGAGCGCCGTGATGGCGCAAGCCAAGGTCCACCAGGACACCTCCAGGCTCCCCAGCTTTCGCCACACCACCAGCACCAGGCCCGCGAGTCCCAGCCACAAGCCTAGCCATTGACGCCGACTGACCGAGCCACCTCGGGCGGACAACCACACCGCCGTGAGCACGGGTTGCAAGCCCACGATGAGTGCCGACAGCCCTGCCCCCATGCCAGCCTTGACAGAGGCCCACACGCCGCCGAGGTACCCCGCGTGCATCAGCACCCCGGTCACGGCCAAGTGCCACCACTGCACCCGTGTGCTGGGCCAGGCCACACGGGCCAGGTGAATCCACACCAGAAAGCAGATCATGGACAAGCCATAGCGCCACATTAGAAAGCTCATGGGTGGCGCGTAAGGCATGCCAAATCGCGCCACGATGAAGCCCGTGCTCCAGATCAGCACGAACACCACCGGCATGAGCCGCACCCAATGGGCGTTGGCGTCATCCACCGATGCGGTCATTTGGCGTGCTGCCGAATGGCGGGCAGGGCTTTTTGCAAGTAGTAAACCATGGACCAGACCGTGAGGCCGGCTGCCACCCAGATCATCACCTGGCCCCACCAGAGGGTGTCGATCACGCCGAACAAGCGCCCCTCGTACAACAGAAAGGGAATGGCCACCATTTGAACCGTGGTCTTGACCTTGCCCAGCATGTGAACCGCCACGCTGCGCGAGGCACCGATCTGGGCCATCCACTCACGCAAGGCCGAGATGGCGATCTCTCGCCCGATGATGATCAGCGCCACAAACACGTCCGCACGCCCGAGTTGCACCAGCACCAGCAAGCTGGCGCAAACCAGAAACTTGTCCGCCACCGGGTCCAGGAACGCCCCAAAGGACGAGGTTTGATTCAGTTTGCGCGCCAGGTAACCATCGAGCCAATCGGTGAGGGCAAACACCACAAACATCACGGTGGCCGTGAGGTTGCGAATCTCCTGCGGAAACGGCAAGTAGAACACCGCCACGATGAGAGGGATGGCCGCGATGCGCGTCCAGGTCATCAAGTTGGGCAGCGTGAAGAACATGGGTCTCAATCGTAGATGATGCGGGCCTGCCCATTGTGGGCTTGCGCCATCCAGCTGGCCAGTGCCGCGTCGCTGGGGTAAAAACGTGCACCATCGCCCAGTTGTAATTGCGCCTGGGCACCCTCGCGCAGCACTTGCAGCCGCACGCCCAGGCCCCGACTCAGTTCACCCTGCTCGGTGGACTCCACCCGCGCCGGGTGTTCTCGCACCAGGCGCGCGATATCGGGCGCCTGGCCGTTGACCTCCACGTGCAGATACTTGCCAAAGCGACAACGCGCCTGCGTGAGGTCCCAGACCTGTTGCACCTGCAAGCGCAGGCCGCCGGAAAAACGATCGGGCTGCGCGCGCGCCATCACAATGATCAGTTCGTCGTCGCGCAGCAAATGGCGCTGGGCCATGAACAAGCCTTCGTCAGCAGATGCTTCGATCACCTGGCTCTTGTCATCCAGCTTGAACAGCGCCAGGCGTCCCCGCTGACCATTGATGACCCGAAAATCGGACACGATGCCGGCCAGCAACTGCGGCTCGCGTGAGTCCATCAACTCATCGAGTCGCCGCTTCACGAATTGACGCACCTCGCGTTCCACTTCGTCAAACAAATGACCAGACAAGTAAAAGCCCACGGCAGTTTTTTCCAGCGTGAGGCGCTCTTTCACACCCCAGGGCAAGGCACGCACCAGCTCCGGTTCCTGCGTGCTGGAGCCATGGTCATCACCACCGTCAAAGAGCCCACCCTGGTGTGCATTGGCCTCACAGGTCTGGGCAAATTCGTAGGCGCGGTCGATGGATGCAGACAGCGCCGCGCGGTTGCGCTCGATGGCATCAAAAGCACCAGCCTTGACCAGCGCTTCCACCGTGCGCTTATTGACACGTGTGCGATCGATGCGACGGCAAAAGTCGTACAGACTGGTGAACGCACCGCCACTTTCACGCGCGGCCACGATGGCCTCGATGGCTTGCTGACCGGTGCCCTTGATGGCGCCCAGGCCGTAGCGGATCAGCTGATCGGCCACCGGCTCAAAGCGGTAGCGTCCTCGATTGACATCGGGTGGCTCAAAGGTGATGCCCATGGACACCGCGTCTTCATAGAGCACCTTGAGCTTGTCGGTGTCGTCCATCTCCACAGTCATGTTGGCGCAGAAGAACTCGGCGGTGTAGTGGACCTTCAACCAGCCCGTCTGGTACGCCAACAGGGAATACGCGGCGGCGTGTGACTTGTTGAAACCATAGCCGGCGAACTTCTCCATCAGGTCGAAGATCTCGTCGGCCTTTTGCTCGGGGATGTTGTTCTTGGACGCGCCCTCACGGAAGATCTGCCGGTGCTCGGCCATCTCCTCGGCTTTTTTCTTGCCCATGGCACGGCGCAGCAAGTCGGCGCCACCCAGTGAGTAACCGCCCAGCACCTGTGCGGTCTGCATCACCTGCTCCTGGTACACCATGATGCCGTAGGTCTCGGCCAGCACGGGCTCCACCAGTGGGTGCGGATACTCCACCTCCTCACGGCCATGCTTGCGGGCCACGAAGCTGGGAATCAGGTCCATCGGGCCCGGACGGTACAAGGCGTTGAGGGCAATCAGGTCTTCCAACCGCGTGGGGCGTGCGTCGCGCAACATGCCCTGCATGCCACGACTTTCAAACTGGAACACAGCTTCGGTTTTTCCGTCCTGGAACAGTTTGTACGTGGCGGCGTCGTTGAGCGGAATATCGTCAAAGCTGAAATGGGCTTGCCCGGGGTGACGAGCCTGGATGAACTCTCGGGCGATTTCCAGAATGGTGAGCGTGGCCAGTCCCAGAAAGTCGAACTTCACCAGGCCGGCGGCCTCCACGTCGTCCTTGTCGTACTGGCTGACGGCGGATTCACTGCCGGGCTGTTGGTACAGCGGGCAAAAGTCCGTCAGTCGTCCAGGCGCGATCAGTACCCCACCGGCGTGCATGCCCACGTTGCGGGTCATGCCTTCGAGTTTTTGGGCCAGCGCCAATAGCGTGCGCACCTCGTCTTCCTTGGCCTGGCGCTCGGCCAGTTGCGGCTCCACCTCCAGCGCGCCCGCAATGGTGATGTGCTGGCCCGGCTTGTTGGGAATGAGTTTGCTGATGCCGTCGCAGAAGGTGTAGCTCATGTCGAGCACACGTCCCACGTCACGAATGGCGGCACGCGCCGCCATGGTGCCGAAGGTGGCGATCTGGCTGACCGCGTCACGACCGTATTTTTCTTTCACGTAATCAATGACACGATCACGGTTGGTCTGGCAGAAATCAATGTCGAAGTCGGGCATGGACACCCGCTCCGGATTGAGGAATCGCTCAAACAGCAGCTTGTATTGCAGCGGATCCAGATCCGTGATGCTGAGCGAATACGCCACCAGCGAACCCGCCCCCGAGCCCCGCCCCGGACCGACGGGGCAGCCATGGTGCTTGGCCCAGTTGATGAAGTCACTCACGATCAGGAAGTAACCCGGGAAGCCCATCTTGATGATGGTCTGGATCTCGAACTCCAGGCGTTCCACATACGCTGGACGCTGGCGCTCACGCTCGGCTTCATCGGGGAAGCGTTGGCGCAAGCGGGCCTCCAGCCCTTGATGCGAGGCGTAACGGAAGTACTCCTCCATCGGCAACTGGCGCCCGTCCACGGGCGGCGTGGGGTAATCCGGCAATTGCGGCTTGCCCAGCGTGAGGGTGAGGTTGCAACGGCGCGCAATCTCCACCGTGTTGGCCAGGGCAGAAGGCAGATCGGCAAACAGGGCCTGCATCTGCTCGGATGACTTGAAGTACTGTTCGCGGGTGAACTTGCGAACGCGCCGGGCATTGCCCAGGATTTCCCCTTCGGCGATGCACACACGGGCCTCGTGGGCCTCAAAGTCATCGGGCTGGGTGAACTGCACCGGATGCGTGGCCACCACCGGCAGTTTCAGACGAGCTGCCAGTTGCACGGCCGCCATCACATGGGCCTCATCGTCCGCACGGCCGGCACGCTGCAACTCGATATAAAAGCGATGCGGGTAAAGGGAAGCCAGCAACAAGGCCAACTCCCCCGCACGAGAAGCGTTGCCCTTCATCAAGGCCTGCCCCACCGGACCCGCCTGTGCACCCGACAGGGCGATCAAGCCTTGCGACAACTCACGCAGCCAGGCCTGCTTCACCACGGCATGTTCACGCACCACATTCTGCGTCCAGGCGCGCGCCAGCAACTCGCACAAGTTGAGATAGCCCGCGTGGTCTTGCACCAGCAGGAGCAGCCGCGAGGTTTGCGCAGGGTCTTCGGCCAACCCTTCGATCACCACCTCGGCACCCAACACGGGCTTGACCCCGGCGCCTCGTGCGGCCTTATAGAACTTGATGCCACCAAAGAGATTGTTCAGGTCCGTGATCGCCAGCGCCGGCTGCCCGTCCCCGGCAGCGGCCCTGACCACATCGTCGATGCGGTTGGTCCCATCGACCACGGAAAACTCGGAGTGCAATCGCAGGTGAACAAACATGGCTTGATTGTAGGCAATTGCCTGCGTGATGACGCCTTATAAAATGACCACCGTGAATGACATTCTCAACATTTCCACCTACAAGTTCGTCGACATCGACGACCCTGAGGGTTTGCGTGAAACTTGGCTGGCCCGTGCCCTGGACGAAGGGCTCAAGGGCACCATTCTGTTGGCACACGAAGGCGTGAATCTTTTTTTGGCCGGACAAGCCTCTGCCGTGCGCGCATTTGTCGCCTTCATGCATCAAGATGCGCGTTTTGCAGACATTGAGCCCAAGGAAAGCTGGTCCAGCACACAACCCTTCAAGCGCATGCTCGTCAAGTGCAAGCGCGAGATCATTCGCATGAACCATCCCACCATCCGGCCGGCCGGTGGGCGTGCGCCTGCGGTGCGTGCTGAAACCGTCAAGCGCTGGCTGGATCAAGGCTATGATGACCAAGGACGTCCCGTGGTCACCCTGGACACACGCAACGCGTTTGAAGTGGATGCCGGCGCCTTTGAAGGTGCCATTGACTGGCGCATCACTCGCTTTGGCGAATTTCCGGCTGCGGCACAAGCCCACTTGGCCGAGCTGAAGGGTAAAACGGTGGTGAGTTACTGCACGGGTGGCATCCGTTGCGAGAAGGCCGCCATATATTTGCAGGAACTGGGGCTGGACTCGGTCTACCAGCTAGAGGGCGGCATCCTCAAGTACTTTGAGGAAGTGGGCGGCGCCCACTACCAGGGTGACTGCTTCGTGTTTGACGAACGCGTCGGACTGGCGCCCGATTTGTCCGCCACGCATTGAGTCACCCCATGAACTGGCGCGCGGGCCGCCCGCCTGCACACCAGCGTCAACAACCCGCTCAGCCGCGCAGCTTGCTGGCCACCTCGGCCACGCGCTGGCCGTAGGCCTTGGCGGTGTCCAGGTCACCCTGCGGGATGTCGCTGGCGGGGCTGGTGGGACCCACTTGCGCCATCAGGCCCGAGTTGGAGCCCAGGCGGTTGATGGTGCCATCATTCAGCGCAGGCTGTCCCACCCAGATCATGCCATTTTGCATGGCCAGGGTGATGAAGTACTGAATGGTGGACAGTTTGTCGCCGCTGGGGCTGGCCGAGATGGTGAAGCCACCGGCCACTTTGTCTTTCCAGGCGCTGGTGAACCAACGCTTGGAGGTGGCGTCGGCAAACTTTTTGAATTGCCAGGATGCCATGCCCATGTAGGTGGGAGAACCAAAGATGATGGCGTCTGCCGCATCCAGCGTGGCCCAGTCGGCATCGCTCAGATTGCCATCGGCATCGATGGTGATGATCGCGGCTTTCGCGCCTTCGGCGACAAAGCTGGCGACGCGCTCGGTGTGACCGTAGCCAGAATGAAAAACAACAACCGTTTTAGCCATGAAAGTTCTCCTGAAAAAAGAGGTGGGTTAAAAAATCAATTCGCAAGATCAAAGACCAGCACTTCGGCGTCCTGACCTTGATCGATCTGGATGGCGGGTTCATCAGCCAGCAGCAATGCGTCCCCCGCTTGCAATGCCCGTCCATTCACGCGCAAGGCGCCGCGCACCAGATGCACATAACCTCGTCGTCCAGCTTGCAAAGTCAACTGCGCCGACTCTTGCCCGTCAAACATCCCGGCGTACAACGCCGCATCGGCATGAATGCGCACACTCGCCTGCTGTGGTCCGGCAATGCGGGCCAATTGGCCACGCTTCTCAGCCGTGGGCACCGTCACCTGTTCATAACTTGGCGCAATGCCGCGAACATTGGGTTCAATCCAGATTTGAAAGAAATGGGTCACCTGCTGGGGGGCATGGTTGAACTCGCTGTGCTGCACCCCCGAGCCGGCGCTCATGCGCTGCACGTCCCCCGGCGGAATGCCCTTGACGTTGCCCATGCTGTCCTGGTGCGCCAGGTTGCCCGAGAGCACGTAGCTGATGATCTCCATGTCGCGGTGGCCATGGGTGCCAAAGCCGGTGCCAGGCGCGATGCGGTCTTCGTTGATGACGCGCAGATTGCCCCAGCCCATGTGCTGGGGGTCAAAGTATTCGGCGAACGAAAAGCTGTGAAAGCTCTTGAGCCAGCCGTGGTCGGCATGGCCTCTTTCACTGGATTTGCGCAGGGTCAGCATGGTGTGGACTCCTTGAACTCGATGGCATGAATGTAGGGCCGGCACGGTCTTTGACCATGCTGCGGCTTTGCTGGCATCATTCAATTTATTTGAATGAAATAGCAAAGATCGTGCAAATCGAAAAACCCTCCCCGAGAGACTGGCTCACACCAGAAATGCTGCTCATGCTGCAGACCATCGAGCGCCAGGGCAGCCTTGCCGCCGCCGCCCGCGAACTCGATCTGGTGCCCAGCGCCCTGACCTACCGGGTGCGCCAGCTCGAAGACGCGCTGGACGTGTTGCTGTTCGACCGCTCCTCGCGTCAGGCCCGCCCCACCGCCGCCGGACGCGAGTTGCTGCGAGAAGCCGAGCGCCTGCTGAGCGATTTGGACACCGTGGCCAACCGGGTGCGCCGCGTGGCCACCGGCTGGGAGGCGCAGTTCACGATCGCGGTGGACAGCGTGATCGCCCGACCCGCCGTGATGGAGCTGTGCGCGGCGTTTCTGGCCACGCGGGCGCCCACCCGGCTCAAGCTGCGCGACGAGACCCTCTCCGGCACGCTGGAGGCCCTGAGTTCGGGCCAGGCCGATCTGGCTCTGGGTCTGCCCGAGACCGGCTCCGACACCCGGCTGCAGAGCCAGCCGCTGGGCGATGTCGAGTTCGTGTACGCCGTGGCGCCCACGCACCCGCTGGCCCGGGCGGTGCAGCCCCTGTCGGACGAGCTGGTGCGGCAGCACCGGGCCGTGGCCGTGGCCGACACCGGCACCCGCGGCCGCGGCCTGTCGTTCAACCTGCTGGGCGGGCAGGACGTGTTCACCGTGGCCAGCATGCAGGCCAAGCTGGACGCCCAGCTGCGTGGCCTGGGCTGCGGCTTCGTGCCGGCGGCCATGGCGCAACCCCACGTCGCCGCCGGACGGCTGGTGACGCGCGCCATGGAACGGCCGCAGCGGCCGGTGCCGGTGCGCTACGCCTGGCGGCGCACGCCGCGGCAGGCCCAGGGCCGGGCGCTGCAGTGGTGGCTGGCGCAGCTGGAGCTGCCCCTGACCCGCCCCGCGCTGCTGCAAC
>VEQI01000359.1 GCA_018883305.1 Limnohabitans sp.
GGCGAGACTGACGCATTCAAGCGCACATCAATGTCGGTATGCGTGGCGCTAAAGCGCGAGAGTCTTCGCATCAACCATTGGGTGCCCAGGCTGGGCACGGTGTTGATAGTCAGGATGTCACTCTTGCCGGTTCGCTCGATGCTGCGTGTGCCAGCCGCAATCACGCCCAGCCCTTCCGTGACGCTTTCAGCATAGCGCCGACCTGCGTCCGTGAGCTCCACCACCCGCCCCACCCGATGAAATAGGGAAATCCCTAGTGTCTCTTCCAGGCCTCGAATTTGGTGGCTGATGGCGGATGGCGTGAGGCTCAATTCATCCGCTGCGGATGCGAAAGAACCCAGTCTGGCTGCGGCTTCGAAGGCCAAAATGGACTTCAGCGGGGGCAGATGGCGCATGATGAATTGGTGAGTGGAATTCATCAATTCTACGAAAAACTTCATTTGTCATCATTTTTTATCACGCTTAGACTGCGCCCCATTCGGTCGTGGGCACACCCCATGAACCCATCACGCAACGAGCTTGCAACCCACAAGAGGAGACACCATGAACCCATCGACGGTTCAGGATTCGCTGGCCAAACGGGCCTACCGGATCCGTCGCTACGCCCTGCGCATGGGCGAAGTGCAAGGACAGGGCTACATCGGTCAAGCGCTGGGCTGGGCCGATGTGCTGGCCGTGGCCTACTGCCATGCCATGAACCTGCGCCCTGAGGATCCCACCTGGGAAGGGCGTGACCGCTTTTTGCTCTCGCATGGCCACTACGCTATTGCACATTACGCTGCGTTGATTGAAGCCGGTGTCCTGGCCGAGTCCGAGCTGGAAACCTACGGCAGTGATGACAGCCGTCTGCCCATGTCCGGCATGGCCTCGTATACGCCTGGGATGGAAATCTCCGGTGGCTCACTGGGGCAGGGCTTGTCGATCGGGGTGGGCATGGCCTTGGGCTTGCGCCTGAAGGGCAACCCGGCCTTTGTCTACAACTCCATGTCCGACGGTGAGCTGGATGAAGGTTCCACCTGGGAGGCTGCCATGGGCGCGGCGCACCATGGCCTGGGCAACCTGATCTGTCTGGTCGACATCAACAACCAGCAAGCCGACGGCCCCTCCAGCAAGGTGATGGGCTTTGAGCCCCTGGCCGACAAGTGGGCGGCCTTTGGCTGGCATGTGCAACGCATCAACGGCAATGACTTGAATGCCGTGGTGAAGGCCTTTGACACCGCGCGTGCTTTGAAAGAGAACAAGCCACGCGTGATTCTGGTCGACACCCTGATGGGCAAGGGCGTGCCCTTCCTGGAGCAGCGCGAGAAGAACCACTTCATTCGCGTCGATCCGCCCGAGTGGCAAGAGGCGCTGGACATTCTGGACGCGGCACACAAGGAGCTGGCATGAGCGCAGTAGCAGAGAAAAAACGGCTGACCACCTCGGCCATGATCGCCTCCATCGCGGGCGAAGGTCAGCGGACCAAGGCGGCTCCGTTTGGCAAGGCCCTGGCCGAGCTGGCGCGTCAGCGCACCGACATCGTGGGCCTCACGGCGGACCTGGCCAAATACACCGACTTGCACTTGTTTGCCGAGGCGCACCCCGAGCGTTTCTTCCAGATGGGCATGGCCGAGCAACTGCTCATGGCCACGGCCGGTGGCCTGGCCAAGGAGGGCTTCATGCCCTTTGCCACCACTTACGCGGTGTTCGCCACCCGTCGCGCCTACGACTTCATTCACCAGGTCATTGCCGAAGAAAACCTGAATGTGAAGATCGCCTGTGCACTGCCGGGCTTGACCACCGGTTACGGCCCCAGCCACCAGGCCACGGAAGACCTGGGCATGATGCGTGGCATCCCCAACCTCACGGTGGTGGACCCGTGCGATGCCTTGGACATCGAGCAAGCCGTGCCGGCCATCGCCGCGCATGTGGGCCCGGTGTACATGCGTTTGCTTCGTGGCCAGGTGCCGCTGGTGCTGGACGAATACGACTACAAATTCGAACTTGGCAAGGCCAAGCTCCTGCGTGGGGGGCGTGACGTGCTCATCATCTCCAGCGGCTTGATGACCATGCGCGCGCTGGAAACGGCCAAGGCCATGGAAGGTGGCGCTGCCGATGTGGCCGTGCTGCACGTGCCTACCATCAAGCCCCTAGACGAAGCCACCATCCTGCGTGAAACCGGCGTGAGTGGACGTCTGGTGGTGGTGGCAGAAAACCACGCCGCCATTGGTGGCCTGGGCGAAGCGGTGGCCTCGCTGCTGCTGCGCAACCGCCTGATGCCCGAGTTCCGACAGATCGCTCTGCCGGATGCGTTCCTCGATGCCGGCGCCTTGCCGACCTTGCATGACCGCTACGGCATTTCCACGCAGGCCATGGTGCAGTCCATCCAATCCTGGCTCTGATTTTTTTGTTCAACAAGGAGACAACGATGAAAGCTATCTACAAGACCATCGCCGTGGCAGCCCTGGCCCTTTGCGGCATGGCAGCACAGGCACAAACCAAGATGACCCTGGGTCACAACGCCGCGCTGGGGAACCCCAAGCACGATGCGTCGGTGAAGTTCGCCGAACTCGTCAAGGCTGGCACGCAAGGCCGTATCGAGATTCAGGTGGCACCTGCCGCTCAGCTGGGTGACGATGTGCCCATCCTGACCTCTCTGCGCACCGGCGCTGTGGACCTGTCGGCCAACTCGCAAGGCGCGATCTCCTCCGTGGTGCCCGAGTTCGCAGCCTTGGGCATGCCCTTCCTGTTCCCCAATCTGCAAGCCGCCTGGAAAGTCATGGACGGCCCGGTGGGTCAAGAACTCGCCAAGATTACCGAAGGCAAAGGCATGGTGGTGCTGGGTTACTGGGACAACGGCATTCGCCACGTGTCCAACAAGCTGCGCCCGATCAACACGCCCGCCGACATGAAGGGCATAAAGCTGCGCACCCCGCCTGATCCCGTCACCATCGACATCATGCAGTCGCTGGGTGCTGACGCCCAGCAGATCAAGTTCTCCGAGCTGTATGTGGCCTTGCAACAAGGCGTGGTGGATGGCCAAGAGAACCCGCTGATGAACATTTGGTCGTCCAAACTGTATGAAGTGCAGAAGTACATCTCCTACACCGCCCACAAGTACGAGATGACGCCCTTCGTGATGTCCAAGCGCAGCTACGACCGCTTGTCCGCCGCCGATCGCAAGGTGTTCCACGATGCGGCCGCTGAAGCGACCAAGTTCAACCGCCAAGCCTCGTTGGAATCGGACCAGAAGCTCGAAGGTGAACTCAAGGCCAAGGGCATCCAGTTCAACCGCCCCGACCTGGCTCCGTTTGTCAAAGCCACCGAACCGGTGGTCGAGAAGTGGACGGCTGGTCCGCAAGGCGACTTCGTCCGCAAGGTCGTGGCTGCTGCGCGCGCTGCCAAGTAAT
>VEQI01000360.1 GCA_018883305.1 Limnohabitans sp.
CTTCATAGGTGATGAGTTCGTTGGCGGTGAAGCAGTCGTGCAACTCCACCACATCCAGATCCTCGGGGCCAATGCCGGCCTGCTCATAGACCTGGCGTGCGGCGGCGGCGGTCATGTCGTAGCCCACCACTTTGCGCATGTCGTCACTCTCAAACGTGCTGGGGGTGTCGGTGGTCATGGCCTGCGCGGCAATCACCACCCCGGTATCCAGTTGATGACGACGCGCGAACTCGGCCGAGCACACCACCGCCGCCGCGGCTCCACAGGTCGGCGGACAGCACTGGTAACGGGTGAGCGGGCCAAACACCGTGGGCGAGGCCATCACCTCCTCCAGCGTCAGTGTCTGGCGAAACACTGCCAGCGGGTTGCGCGCAGCATGCTGGCGCGCCTTGACCGAGATGCGACCAAAAGTGTCGGGACGAATGCCGTATTGCTTCATGTAGTCCAGGCCTGCCCCCCCAAAGAACTGGGCGGCCCGAGGGGAAGCTGCGTCATAGCCCTGGTGGTCGGCCATGGCTTGCGCAAACCGGGTCATGGGCGAAGGACGGTCGTCATACGCGCCCTTGAGCGCGCCAGGCACCATCTGCTCAAAGCCCAGGGCAATGGCACATTCCACGACACCAGCTTCCACGGCCTGCCGCGCCAGATACAAGGCGCTGGAGCCGGTGGAGCAATTGTTATTGAGATTGAAAACCGGGATACCCGTCAGACCCACGCCGTAGATGGCGGCCTGGCCCGCCGTGGAGTCCCCGTACACATAGCCCACGTAGGCTTGCTGCACCAGACCATAGTCCACACCCGCGTCATCCAGGGCGAGTTGTGCCGCCTTGGCCCCCATGAGGTGGTAGGACTCGCTGGCCCCGGGCTTGGTGAAGGGAATCATGCCCACGCCCACGACGTGAACTGCGCGCTTGCTGGACGACATGCGGTCTCCTCAGGGTGATGTCTACCCTGAAGTATGGGTCACCCGTGCAACGACTCCAATAGCATATCGATTCAAGTTGATTGGCAAAAAGTGTCAGCTTGGCCCGCCTGGCGGTAAGCGCCTGGTGTCAGTCCGGTCCAGCCCTTGAAGGCACGATGAAAGGTGCTGACCTCGGAGAACCCCAGTCGCAAGGCGATGTCGGGCAAGGGCAGCGCCGATTGCGTCAGCCATTCCACCGCCACGTCCCGGCGCAGGTCATCCTTGATGCGCTGATATCCCTGCCCTTCACGTTGCAGTCGTCGGCGCAGGGTCTGGGGCGTGGTGTCCAACAGGGTGCTGACTTGCTCCAGCGAGGGCATGTCCTCGGCCAGATAGCGCCGCAACAGCCGACGAAGCCGCTCTGTCATGCTGGCCCGATCCCGGTACTTCACCAGCAGACAGGCCGGCGCCTGCCGCAAAAATTCCTGCGCACTGTGCGCGCTTTGCACCACCGGCAGGCTCAGCCAACGAGCATCGAAAGAAAAGCCCCAGTGCCCGTCCACCGCCTGAATGGGCGCTTGAAACAGGCGCGAGGCCTCGGAGCGAAATGCCGTGTGCGCGCTGTCGTAATGGACGGCTTGCACCGGGATGCGGCGTGCGGCCAGCCAGCACATTACCCCGTAGCTCAGGAACAAAAATGACCTGGCCGCGTAGGCCTGTCGTTCATCCAGGGCGTGCAAGGGTTGCAGGCGCACCATGGCTTGATCTGCGCTCGCTTGCCAACGGGGGACAAAGTCGGACAGCCAGGGGCGGTAGTACCGCAGCCCTTCACGCAAGGAATCACCCAGCGTGGTGCAATTCACCAGCAGGCGACAGGCGTTGGCAAAGGTGCCAGGTGGCACGGGACGTGAGGCCAGGCCCCACAACTCGTCGCGCTGCTGACGCATGAGCAGCTTCATGAGCCGGGCAAACTGCGCCTGTGTGACCCGAGCCAACGGCGACTCCAGCAGGGCCGGCGCCATGCCAGCGCGTTGCAGCAAGGACGCGCGTTGGAGGGGTGAGTCAACCCCCAGCAGCATCTGCCCCACCTGATGGATGGTGATGGTGTGCTGAATCGACGCAGGATAGTGGTTGGACATGCAATGAGAGACCAGACGAGACCGCGTCAGCATGCGGTACGCGACAATGGTCCTGAAGCCGCTATCGTACGACCTGACGCTGCGTCAGGCTGTCAATATCCTCGGCGCACCAACCGGCCTGGCTCAGCACCTCCCGCGTGTGCTGTCCGGCACGCGGGGCCGGACAACGCACCTCGAACTCAAAATCGCTCATGCGCACCGGCGAAGCCAGCTGCGTGACTCGCTCGCCCGATGCCGTGTCTACCTCGACCCACATGCCACGCGCCTGAAACTGAGGCAGCGCGCGGGCTTGCGCCAAATTCAGCACCGGTGTGACACAGCAATCCACGCCTTCCAGCAACGCCACCCAGTGCGCCAGGGGCTGCGACGCCAAGGTCGCCTGCAAGGACTGCCGCACCGCCACGGACCGCTCGGGCGTGTCCGGCATGCCGTGCGGTGCCAGATCCTGGCGGCCAATGGTCTGGCAAAACAGTTGCCAGAATTTCGGCTCGAAGGCCCCCACGGCCAGATAACGCTCATCTTGGGTGACATACAGGCCATAGCACGGCATGCCCCCGGTGAGCTTGGCCTGACCCGGTGGAGAGACCCGTCCACGCGCATTCAATTCGCCCAAGGGCAAGACCGCGTGCGCCAGCACGCCATCGGCAATGGCCACGTCCACCCAACGGCCCTGCCCGGTGCGCTGCGCGTCAAAGAGCGCAGCCAGAATGCCCATGGCGGGCGTGAGCGTGCCCCCCATCAAGTCAGCCAATGGCAAATTGGACAAGGCCAATTGCCCCTGCGGCGTCCCCAGTTGATCGGCCACGCCCGCGTAGCCGCTGTAATTGATGTCATGCCCGGCCTGCTGACACAAGGGCCCCGTGTGTCCGTAACCACTGATGCTGCAGTAGACCAGTCGCGGGTTTCGGGCACGCACAGCCTCGGGGCCCAAGCCCAGTCGCGCCATGACGCCTGGGCGGAAACCTTCCACCAGCACATCCGCGGTTTCACACAAGCGCAGCAGGACGTCTCGGCCTTCGGGCTGCTTCAGGTCCACACAGAGTCCGCGTTTGTTCCGGTTGATGAGCTCGCGCACGGACGCAGTCACGTAGTCTCCGGCGCCCAGGTCTTCCACCTTGATCACATCGGCCCCCAGATCCGCCAGGTGCAGCGTGCACAGGGGGCCTGGCAGCAAACGGGTGAGGTCCAGCACCCGCACGCCTTGCAGCGGCGGACGGTGGGATGTGCCCGCACGCATTGGTGCACGCTGGTCCGCACTCATGCCCGGCTCCGACGGCTGGCCTCAGCCGCCGCCGAGAAATCCCGCGGCCCCGTGAGTGACAGGCCACCAT
>VEQI01000361.1 GCA_018883305.1 Limnohabitans sp.
TTCCTGGCCATCACCTGGGACACGCGAATGCCCTATGGCTGCAAGCTGTTGGGTTTCCGTAGCCGGGTGATTCCCTCGATGGAAGTCTTGCGCACGGATGGTCGGTTTTGCGTCGGTTTTGAGCCGAAACCCGTGCCAAATAACGTGCCGTCTACGCCTGTCGAACCCCAGCGCGTCAACGCTGTCAATTCACCGACGCCACGTCGTCAATCCGACCCTTTCAAGCCCTTCAAGGGCATCAATGTAGTTATTTAGTAGTTAATTTCATCTGGCACACACCTTGCATAACAGCCACACCCTGACTTTTAGGCTGTTTCATCGTGATTGCCTCTTCTGACAACGTTATTCGCGCCGTCTGGCTGGACCCCTTCAGTCCAGTCGAGGCCTCGGATTGCGCCCAGCTGGATGCCGCCGGTATCAGTCTGGTGCCTGTGTCCACCCTGGGTGATTTGTCGCTGGCTCTGCGCCGTGCGCATGTGTTGATCATCCGTCTGGGCGAGAACGCCGAACTCCTTCAAGAAGTGCAGACCCTGGTGGCGCAACTGGGCCATCCGGTGCCGATTCTGTGCCGCGTCGAGCGTCGTTGCATGGAAGTGGCGGTGGAAGCCATGCGCCTGGGCGCCCTGCACGTGATGCCGGTGGAAGAGTGGTCTTCCAAAGCCTGGCGCGCTGCCGTGGACGGCCTGCGCCTCAAGGCCCCCAAGAGCAAGACCTATGTGTTTGTGGACCCGGTGAGTCAGCACCTGCTGGCCCTGGCTCAACGCGTGGCCCAAGCCAACGTGAGCACGTTGCTGGTGGGCCCCACTGGTGCGGGCAAGGAAGTGCTGGCACGCGTGCTGCATGAATCCTCGGGCCGAGCCAAGGGCCCGTTCATTGCCATGAACTGTGCAGCCATGCCCGAGCACCTGATTGAAGACATGCTGTTCGGTCATGAGAAGGGCGCCTTCACCGGAGCGGTGAAAGAGCACAAAGGCATTTTTGAGCAGGCCCAAGGCGGCACGGTATTCCTGGATGAAATTGGCGAAATGCCCATGCACCTGCAGGCCAAGTTGCTGCGCGTGCTGCAAGAGCGCAAGATCACCCGTCTGGGGGGTGAAGCCTCCATCACCGTGGATGTGCGCGTGGTGGCTGCCACCAACAAGGATTTGCGTCAGGCCATCGTTGAGCGTGAGTTCCGTGAGGACTTGTATTTCCGCATCAGCACGTTCCGTCTGCGTATTCAGCCGCTGCGTGAGCGCCCGCTGGACATCATGCCGCTGGCCATGCAGGCGCTGGATCGTCACAACGAAAGCGGGCTGCCGTATCAAGTCACGCCCGAAGCGCAGCACATGCTGATGGCCTACACCTGGCCGGGCAATGTGCGTGAACTGGAAAACGTGGTGCAACGCGCTGTGGTGCTGTGCACGGGCCAAGTCATCACGCCTGCGCATCTGCTGTTTGATGAAGCCGGCGCGATGGTGCCGATGGATGATTTCATGGCAGCCCCGCCGGCTGTGGCCAACACGGTCAGCCAGCCCGAGATGCCCGTCACGCCGGTCGCGGTGACGCAGCCCATGGTTGAGCAAGCGGCCGAACCATCACCGGTGCCGGCCATGCCAACCACGGCACCTGTCGCCGAAGCGCCTGTAGTTACCCTGCCGGCCGCGCCCGCCGATCTGCCCTTCACCATGCCCATCGCTGCCACGGTGGACGCCGCCCGCGCCAATTTGCAAGACCTGGTGAAGTCCAGCGAGCACGCCGTCATCATGTCCGCCATTCAAAACACGGAAAGCCGCGAGGAAGCGGCCCGCATGCTGGGCATCAGCCCCCGCACGCTGCGCTACAAGCTGGCGCAACTGCGTGAGCGCGGCCTGATGTTGAACGCCGCTTGATGAGGAGTCCATCATGATTGATAAAACCTCTGCCGCCAATATCCAGTCCATGCTGGAAACCATTCGCGCCTATCAGGCGCAAGCCAGTGGCCAGTCTCAGGGCGTGGAAGCCTCCGGGACGCCACGCACCGAGGTGCCCAGTTTCACGGACTCGGTGAAAAACATTCTGGACCGCGTCAATGAGGTCCAGGTCAAGTCCACAGAGATGCAGGAAGCCTATCAACGCGGTGAGGACATTCCCCTCACCGATGTGGTGTTGGGCATGCAGAAGTCGTCGCTGGTCTTTGAAGCCACCCTGCAGGTGCGCAACAAGGTACTCAAGGCGTACGAAGAAATTTTGAACATGCCGGTGTAACGGAGCCTGAACCATGGCAACAGCAATTGCAAACCCCTCGATGACGGCTGGCGGCGCGGACAATCTGTCTGGCGGCGCCATCAGCACTGGCAACGCCACTTCGGCCGTGAAGGCCAAAGACCTGGTCAAGTCAACGCCCAGCCAACTGCTGGCGGATCCCATCGGCTTCATGAAAGACCTGGTGCGTCAGCCCACGGTGAAGAAGGCGCTGCCCATCATCATCGTGTTGATGGTGGTGGCTGCATTTGCGCTGGCCTCACTGTCCATGAAGGCGCCCACCTATCGGCCCTTGTCCATGATGCTGTCCGACCCGGACAAGCAAGTGGCCCTGGAAGCCTTGCGCAGCGCCGACTTCAAGCCCGAGATCGATGCGGTCACCGGCCAGATCACAGTGCCCGCCAACAAGTACCACGAAGCCCGCATGCTGATTTCGTCCAAGGGCCTGCCGCGCACCGAGGCGCAAGGCATGGACAGCCTGAAAGACATGCCGGCCATGACCACCAGTCAGTTCATGGAGCAGGTGCGTTACAACAATGCGATGGAGCAAGAGCTTGCACGCAGCATCACCCAGATTGCGGGCATCAAGAGCGCTCGCGTGCATCTGGCGGCGCCCAAGCAAAGCGTGTTTGTGCGTGACCGTGTGCCCACCAAGGCCTCGGTGGTGATCACGCGTGCGCCGGGCCGTCAGATTTCCGCCGCCAACATCACAGCCATTGTGCAACTGGTGTCAGCCAGCGTGCCTTACCTGGCACCGGAGAACGTCTCTGTGGTGGACAACTTTGGCACGTTGATGAACGACATGCTGGGCGAGCAGCCCCTGGGCATGACGTCTGCACAGTTGCAGCAAAAGCAACAGATGGAAGACCTGTACCGCACGCGTCTGATTCAGTTGCTGGCCCCCATCGTGGGTGAGGCCAACGTGAGCGCTCAGGTGAGCATGTCGCTGGACTTCACGCAGCAGGAAATCACCACGGAAGACTTTGACTCACGTGACAAGGGCCCCAAGACCCGTTCCGAATTGTTTGTGGAAGACCGCAACACGTTCAAGGACGCCATTGGTATTCCGGGCTCCTTGTCCAACACGCCGCCTACACCCAACAACCCGGCTGCCACACCCAACACCCCCGCCGACCCCACCAAGGG
>VEQI01000362.1 GCA_018883305.1 Limnohabitans sp.
TCCATCGCCTTGGTCGATATCGGCGACGGTTTAGGCGTCGTGCGCAAGATGTTCGTCGCCGCCGACCGTCGCGGTCGCGAAGGCGGTTTGGCTCAACGCCTGTTGGATGTTTTGACCGCTCACGCCGCCGATAGCGGGATGCGGGAATTATGGCTGGGAACGACTGAAAAGTTCCTCGCCGCACACCGCTTTTATGAACGCAACGGCTTCAACGTCATTGGCCAAAGCGCAGCCGCCAGCCGCGAGAACTTCGACCAGGAGATCGGTCGATCCATCGCCTACGGTGATGCCCGCGAGAAGATCTGGCCACTGGAGGGCTATTTGCTCAAGCAGCGCCTGGCAGGGGGTGAAGCATGAGCGACTTCACCCTCAACCCCGATCAGGTCCGGCTGTCTGCCGGTGTGCTGCAACGCCAGTGCCACGGCCTGGCCAAGGCCAGTGGCTGGTGGATGGACATCCTCAACGGCACAAGCCTTGTGGGCGAATACGCCTACATGAAAACGCCGCACCTGCTGCCGCCGCGCAACATTGGCGAATTGCTGTGCCTGGTGCATAGCGAGGTCAGCGAGGCCATGGAAGGCGCGCGCAAGGGTCTGATGGATGACAAGCTGCCCCACCGCCCCATGCTGGAGGTGGAACTGGCTGATGCCGTGATCCGTTGCTTTGACATGGCCGGGGGCCTGCAACTGGACCTGGCCGGTGCCATCGCGGAAAAACTGGCCTACAACGCCGGTCGCGCAGACCACAAGATCGAAAACCGCGCTGCCGAAGGCGGCAAGAAATTCTGAGGAACCACACCATGAGCGCTATCCGCCCCTACATCGTCACCGACAAGGCCGGTGACACCCGCCTGGTGCAAGCCAGCAACCAGGCACAAGCCCTGCGCCACGCAGCCACAAACCAATTCACCGTGCGCGCCGCCACGGCCAATGAGGTCCTGGAACTCATGACCCGTGGTGTGCAGCCCGAGGTGGCCAGCCAAGAAAAGGAACAACCCGAATGCTGAACCGCGCCCAGATCATTGGTCGGCTTGGCCAGGACCCCGAGGTCCGATACATGCCCAGCGGCGAGGCGGTCTGCAACTTCTCGGTGGCCACCACCGAAAAGTGGAAAGACAAGGCCAGCGACGACACCAAGGAAGAGACCACCTGGCACCGCATCACGTCCTTTGGCCGCCAGGCCGAGATCGTGGGCGAGTACTTGCGCAAGGGCTCGCTGGTGTTCATCGAAGGCAAGATGACCCAGCGCGCCTACACCGACAAGAACGGCGCGGAGAAGATCTCCCACGAGGTCCGCATGCAGGACATGAAGATGCTGGGCGGGCGCGATGGCGATCAGCAGCAGCGTCCTGCGCCAGCTGCGCGCCCTGCTCAGGCCCCGGCTGGCGGCGCTGCCAGGCCGCCCGCTCGACCGCCAAGCGGGTTTGACGACATGGATGACGACATCCCTTTTGACCAGGTGGCTCGCGTCCACCCTAAAAACGCGCCTTTGCCTGACCAACAATAACCGCATCCGGATAAGACATGACCCGACTTATCAACCGCAGAACTCTTCTTGGAATGATCCCGCTGTCAGAGCGGGCGATCTACGACATGGAGCAGCGCGGCGACTTCCCGCGCCGCATTGCCCTGACCAGTCGCAACGTGGCCTGGCAGTTGGACGAGGTGGAGGCCTGGATTCAGCAGCGCAAGCTGTCTGGCGTCCAGGCCATGCGCCCAGGCCTCACGCCTCAGGCTGTGGCCGCTTGAGCGTCCACCCGTCGATCATGTCTGCCCAGTCCTGCAACATGGCCGTGCGCTGCTCGCGGTACTCGGCCTTGTTGTACACCGCCCTCACGCCCTTTTGTTCATGGGCCAGGGCCTTCTCGATCCAATCCGTGTTGTACCCGGCCTCATGCAGCAACGTGCTGGCCGTGCGCCGCAAGTCATGCGGCCCGAACTTGGCCAAGGCTTTGCCATCCTTCTGGGCATTGGTGTAGACCACCTCCAGCACCCGGTTGAGCGTGGCCGAACTCATCGGCTTGTCGATGTCGTAGCGCGATGGCAGCACGTAGTCTGAGCCGCCCGCGAAAGTCTTGAGCGCAATGAAGAAGTCCAGCGCCTGCCTGGACAAGTAGACGTTGTGCGGATTACGCCTCTTCATCCGCTCCTTGGGGATCGTCCAAACCCCCTCAGTGAAGTTGATCTCGGACCACTTGGCATCGGACAGTTCCGACTTGCGCACCAGGGTCAGCAGCAGCAGCTTGGCCGCCGCCCTGAACTGGGGGCCGGTGCCCACCGTGTCCAGGTACTGGTACATGATGCCGATTTCCTCGGGCGACAGTGCTCGCTCCCTGGGCTTGAACTTGGCAATGGCCGAAGGCCGCACCAGGTCGGCGGGGTTGTCCACCTTCTTGCCGCGCTCAGAGGCCCAGCGGTAGACCTGCATCACGATCTCGCGCACGTGCACGGCGGTGGCCGGTGCGCCGCGCTCCACGATGGTGTCTGTCAACAGCCGCAGATCCTCGTGCGTGATCTCTTCGAGCAGCTTGGCCGCAAACTTGGGCTTCAACTCCCGCTCATAGACCGAGCGGCGCATGTCGCGGGTGGAGTCGGCCATTTCGTAGCCGCGCAGCCACTTCTCGGCCCACGCGCCAAACGACTTGGCATCTTTGACACGTGCCTTGTCGCGGGCCTTCTCCCGCGCCGGAGATCTGCCATCAGCGATCATCCTCTTGGCCTCGTGCAGGCGCTCACGGGCCTCGGCCAGCGTGAGCCCGCCCGTGCCGTACCGGCCAATGGTCAAAGTCTCCTGGCGACCGTTGATCGAGTAGTTGTAGCGAAAGGACACCGCACCGGCAGGCGTCACCGCCACATACATGCCATCACGGTCGGGCACCTTGTACAGCGACTCCTTGGGCTTGAGGTTGCGCAGCTTGGTATCGGTCAGCATGGCGCGCCCCTCAAATCGGCATCCGATACCATGATTTTTATGGTCACTCCAGGAACTCCTTTCCTGTTCAAAATCAACGACTTACGCCGTTTCAATACCATGCGCCTGTGGATAAGTGCCGCATGGTATTCCGAAAATGGATATGGTATCAGGTAAGCGGTACCACGTGCCATGCCATCGGCAGGGTCTGCTTGGTGGGTCAAGTTGCTGCCAGTCAATGCCGAACAGCGGGCGCAAAAAAGCCCGCTGTGGTGCGGGCTTAGGGGTGTTTTGCGCCTTTCAGTGCCTGGCGCTGCCAGACATCAAATCATTCCCACTCAATAGTCGCTGGCGGCTTGCTACTGACGTCATAGGTCACGCGGTTAATGCCGCGCACTTCGTTAATGATGCGTCCGGACACTTTCTTCAGCAACGCGTAGGGCAACTCGGCCCAGTCGG
>VEQI01000363.1 GCA_018883305.1 Limnohabitans sp.
CCAGTAGGCTGTTGATGGTGGGAAATCAAGTTCAAACTCAATGATGTGCATCATAATGCATGAAATCAACGTGTCAAGCATTATTTTGCATGTTTGAGAGTTTTTTTGAATTTCCGCTGGTGTCAGCAGTACGGCATGGAGCTGCCCAGCGCCTCCTTGACGGTGGCTAGCAACTTCTGGAATGTCTCTTCCAGCGGTTGTTCGCTGGTGTTCAGCGTGTAATTCGCTTTGGAGTAAAAAGCTTCGCGGCCCGAGAGAATGGCGCGCAAATCGTCCATGGCCATCTTGCTCGAGGCCATGGGTCGCATGTCGCCCTGATCGATGACGCGTTTCATGTGGTCTTCCGCATCGGCCTTGAGCCAGACCGACGTGCAATGCGTCAGCAACTCATTGAAGGTGGACGGGTCGGACACCAGGCCACCGGGTGTGGCGATGATGGCTTCCGGGTAAATTTGAATCGCCTCTTCCAGCGCCCGGCGTTCATAGCGCCGGTAGGCATTCTGTCCGTACAGGGCCTGGATTTCAGAGATGCTGCAGCCGGCAAATTTTTCAATCTCCTCGCTCAGTTCCACGAAGGGGAAGTCCAGCGTTTTGGCCAGCATGCGTCCCAACGTGGATTTGCCCGCGCCGCGTAGGCCCACCAGGGCAATGCGGTGGCTGCGAGAAGGGCTGGCGGTGGTGGTGCCAATCAATTCACCCACGGCCACGCGCACACGAAACAGGGTGGCTTCATCACGTCCCTCCAGCAGTTCGCGCAGCATCAGCCATTCCGGCGAGGAGGTGGTGACGTCGCCCAGCAACTCGGCCAAGGGGCATTGCAGTGCCCGCGACAGGTGCAGCAACACCAGAATGGAGGCGTTGCCCACCCCGTGCTCCAGGTTGGCCAGATGCCGCTCCGAGATACCGGCGCTGTCGGCCGTGACCTTGCGCGTCATGCCTCGGCGCGCGCGCAGTTTGCGAACGCGCTCGCCCAGCGCAACCAGGAACGGGTCCTTGTCATCTGTGGCGGAGGTTGAGTCGGGTGTGGCCTCTGGGGTTTTCCCGGAGACATGAACTATAGTGCTTGACATGGTCGAAAGTTGGCTCTACATTGCCAACATGAACAATACTTCATATTTGAAGAGAGTTCAAGTCAACCCCGGACATTTTTGAATGAACGGGCATGCATCGGCTCTATAGTGAGTTGCTGTGTGCCCACCCGCCAGCCCGCTTGAACAGCGACAGGAGACACCCCATGAGCCTTGCGGCTTCCGTCACCCCTCCCGGTGAACGTTTCAACATTGCCCAGCATCTGTTGGCGCTCAACACGGCACGCGCAGCCAAGACAGCGTTTATCGATGACCATGGCTCCATCACCTATGGTGAACTGGACGAGTGCGTGCGTCGCATGGCCACTGGACTGCGTGCCCTCGGTCTGCGCCGCGAGGAACGGGTGATGATCCTGATGCACGACAGCACCGACTGGCCCGTGAGTTACCTGGGTGCCATGTATGCCGGTCTGGTGCCGGTGTGCGTCAATACCTTGCTCACGGCAGACGACTATGCCTACATGCTGGAGCATTCACGTGCGCAGGCGGTGCTGGTGTCTGGGGGCTTGCTGCCCACGCTCACAGCCGCCATGACGCGCAGCGATCATGAGGTGACCAAGGTCATTGTGTCGCATCCGGCCGCGCCGCTGCATCCTTCCGAGGTGGCATTCGATTCCTTCCTGCAATCGCACCAGCCCGCTCACAAACCGGCCGCCACCCAGCCGGATGACCCGGGATTCTGGTTGTACTCCTCGGGCTCCACCGGACGACCCAAGGGCACCGTGCATTCGCACGCCAACCCTTATTGGACCATCGAGCTGTACGCCAAGGGCGTGCTGGGGTTGCAGGAAAGCGATGTCTGTTTCTCTGCCGCCAAATTGTTTTTTGCCTATGGTCTGGGCAACGCCCTCACGTTCCCCATGGGCGTGGGCGCCACCACGCTGTTGATGGGCGAGCGCGCCACCCCGGAAGCGACCTTCAAGCGCTGGAAGGGTGAAGTGGGCGGGCTCAAACCCACGGTGTTCTTTGGCGCGCCCACCGGTTTCGCCGGCATGCTGGCCCATCCCGCCTTGCCCGCCCGCACCGACCTGAACCTGCGACTCGTGTCTTCCGCTGGCGAGGCACTGCCCTCCGAGCTGGGTGAGCGCTTCAAGGCTCACATGGGCGTGGACATCATCGACGGCATTGGCTCCACCGAGATGTTGCACATCTATCTCTCCAACCGACCGGACCGCGTGCGTTACGGCACCACCGGATGGCCGGTGCCGGGGTATGACATTGAGCTGCGCGGTGACGAGGGGCAACCCGTGCCCGACGGCGAGCCGGGCGACCTCTACATCCATGGGCCGTCGTCCGCCATGATGTACTGGGGCAATCGCCAGAAAACCCGCGAGACGTTTCAAGGCGGCTGGACCAAGAGCGGTGACAAGTACATCCGCAATGAAGACGGCAGCTACACCTACGGTGGTCGCAGCGACGACATGCTCAAGGTCAGTGGCATCTATGTGTCACCGTTTGAGGTGGAGGCCACGCTGGTGCAACACCCGGCGGTGCTGGAGGCCGCGGTGATTGGCAAAGAGGACACGGATGGCCTGATCAAGACCAAGGCCTTCGTGGTGCTCAAGTCCGGTCAAAGCGTGACCGAGGCAGAGCTCAAGGCCTTTGTGAAAGATCATCTGGCGCCTTACAAGTACCCGCGCTTCATCGAGTTTGTGACCGATCTGCCCAAGACGGCCACGGGCAAGATCCAGCGTTTCAAACTGCGCGCGCAGGAAGCGGCGGGCGGCACCGCCTGAGACACGACATGGACCTGGCGACATTTCTCATCCAGTGCCTGAACTCGGTTCAGTACGGTTTGCTGCTGTTTCTGGTGGCTTCGGGCCTCACGCTGATCTTCGGCATCATGGGCGTCATCAATCTGGCGCACGGCAGTTTCTACATGATCGGCGCCTACATGGCGTATGCCCTGGCACCGGTGGTGTCGGGCACCTTTGGGGGCGGTTTCTTTGCCACGCTGGTGGTGGGGTTTGCGCTGTCCATTGTGTTGGGCTATTTGCTGGAGTGGGCTTTTTTCAGCTTCTTGTATGAGCGCGAGCATCTTCAGCAAGTGCTGATGACCTACGGACTGATTCTGGTGTTTGAAGAGTTGCGCAGCATCATCGTGGGCGACGATGTGCACGGCGTGGAGGCCCCGGCGCTGCTGGCGGGTACCTTGCCCCTGGGTGAGATCATGACCTATCCCGTCTATCGGCTGTTCATCTCTGGCGTGTGTCTGGCCTTGGCGCTGGGCATGTACCTGGTGTTCGCGCGCACGCGCCTGGGCA
>VEQI01000364.1 GCA_018883305.1 Limnohabitans sp.
CACCCAGACCGCACAGCAGCAAGGCCCAGGCGGACCACAGCGACATCATGCGCAGCCCTCCCCCGCTTGCCAATGCACACGCCCGGCAATGTTGATGCAAATGGTGGTGGCCAGGGCCAACAGCTCGGCGCGCCAGGGTTTGATGCGCAGACTGGCACCCGCACTCATCGGGTCTCCGCTGGCGGCGATGCGCAACTCACCGGTGGTGGTGCTGTACACCACGGACACTTCTCCTTGCAGGGGCGTGTCACTCAGCAGCGCGGCGTTGTCTGCGGCCAGCACGCGCCAGCCACAGCGCCAGTCACGGGCATCCACCAGGCCAGGGCAATCCGTGCGCCGCGAAAGCAGGCTGACAGCCCCATGCTGGGCGGACCAGCTGCGAGCCAGGTCCAGGTCGGACAGCCAACGCTCGCGCGCCACGTCCACGCGCAGCCGTTGCGCCAGGGATTCCAGCGTGGGCAACGCCCACAGGCTCAGGCTGCCCATCAGGGCCGCCGCGCAAAGGCACTCCAGCAGCGAGAGACCTGCGATGGTGCGCCAGGCCGCCGCGCCTCGCAATAGAGTGCAGCGCGTGTCCGCTGGACGTGACCCCAGGCAGGCCAAGAGCCAGCGCAGACCTTTGGTGTGAAATGACGGCTTGCCCATGTGTTGCAATCGACTTCCTTGGAAGCCGCATCTTGCGGGCAAACAGTTGAAAAAGGGAGAGGGTTCGGGTGTGATCCCTGCACCTGCTGCGCAGGGCGCGCAGCTCAGCGTCTGACTTCGTCGACCAGGGTCTTGAACTCGTCGATGTCTTCAAAGCTGCGGTAGACGCTGGCAAAGCGCACATAGGCCACTTTGTCGAGCTTGCGCAGCTCCCGCATGACCCATTCACCAATGCGTGTCGACGCCACTTCGCGCTGACCTTGCGTCAGCAGCTTTTCCTCGATGCGCTCAATGGCGCTGTCCACTTGTTCGGTGCTCACCGGGCGCTTGCGCAAGGACAGGTTCATCGAGGCGCGCAGCTTGTCACGGTCGTATTCGATGCGCCGGCCATCTTTTTTGACGATGGCGGGGAACGAGACATCGGGCCGTTCATACGTGGTGAAGCGTTTGTCACAGGCGCTGCACTGGCGCCGGCGACGCACCACGTCGGCGTCCTCCGAGACCCGGGTCTCCACCACCTGGGTCTCGAGGTTCGCGCAGAACGGACATTTCATCGCAAGGGCCGATCAGCGATAGACCGGGAAGCGGCTGGTCAGCGCGTGGACCTTGGCACGCACGGCCGCGATATTGGCTTCATCGTGCGGGTTGTCCAGCACGTCGGCAATGAGGTGCGCCGTGGCACGGGCTTCTTCATCTTTGAAGCCGCGCGTGGTCATGGCCGGGGTGCCGATGCGCACACCGCTGGTGACCATGGGCTTCTCGGGGTCGTTGGGGATGGCGTTTTTGTTGATGGTCATGTGGGCCTGGCCCAGCACGGCCTCAGCCACCTTGCCGGTGATGCCCTTGGCGCGCAGATCAACCAGCATGACGTGGCTTTGCGTGCCGCCACTGACGATGCGCAACCCGCGCTGCGTGAGCGTCTCGGCCACGATGCGCGCGTTGGTGACCACCTGTTGCTGGTAGGTCTTGAACTCGGGCTGCAGCGCTTCCTTGAACGCCACCGCCTTGGCCGCGATGACGTGCATCAGCGGGCCACCCTGCAGACCGGGGAAGATGGCGCTGTTGATGGCTTTTTCATGCTCGGCTTTCATCAGGATGATGCCCCCGCGCGGGCCGCGCAAACTCTTGTGCGTGGTGGAGGTGACGATGTCGGCGTGAGGCACCGGGTTGGGGTACACACCGGCGGCAATCAGGCCGGCGTAGTGCGCCATGTCCACCATGAAGATGGCGCCCACGTCCTTGGCCACTTTGGCAAAGCGGGCGAAGTCGATGTGCAGGGAGTAGGCCGAGGCACCGGCCACGATCAGCTTGGGCTTGTGCTCATGGGCTTTCTTCTCCATGGCGTCGTAGTCGATGGCTTCCTGGGCGTTGAGGCCGTAGGACACCACGTTGAACCACTTGCCGCTCATGTTCAGCGGCATGCCATGGGTGAGGTGACCGCCTTCAGCCAGGGACATGCCCATGATGGTGTCGCCGGGCTTGAGGAAGGCCAGGAACACGGCTTCGTTGGCCGAGGCGCCGCAGTGCGGCTGGACGTTCGCGGCGTCGGCACCGAAGATTTGCTTCAAGCGGTCGATGGCCAGTTGCTCGGCCACATCGACGTGCTCACAGCCGCCGTAATAGCGCTTGCCCGGGTAACCCTCGGCATATTTGTTGGTGAGCTGCGAGCCTTGCGCAGCCATGACGGCGGGCGAGGCGTAGTTCTCGCTAGCGATCAGCTCAATGTGGTGCTCTTGGCGGGCGTTCTCGGCCTGGATGGCGGCCCAGATTTCGGGATCAGTCTGTTCAACCAGAATATTGCGGTGGTACATCGCGGCAGTCCTTTGGATGATGGTCCCCATGCAGGGTGCCGAGCAGGCACGGATCTGCAGCAGGGCTGCCCAGGCGAACGGCTTGACACCCGGTGGGGGTGGCGCGCTTCCCAGTGGTTGAGGCCTTGTTCAGGCCGAGGTCCACGTCAGCGGTGTGCCGGGCTAATCAGCCCGAGAGCACACGCCTATCGCCAGTTGCGCGCGGAAATGAGTTTATCGCGAAACGCTGTCGTCTTCCTTATCTTTGAAGGAGGCCAGCTTTTGGGCTTTTTCCCACAAATCGCCCACACTCTGGGCCACAGCGGCGGTGGCCGTGGGCTGCGTGGTGGGCACCTGCTGGCCCTGGGCCACGCGTTTGAGGCGACCATGCTCGGCGATGACTTTGCCGGCATAGCCCCCGTTGTTGTCTTCAATGTGAGCGGCGCCCACGTACAGGCGCAAGCCGCCCTCCAGCGAGCCGGCGCGGGCAATGCACTCCTTGAGCACGTTCACCCCCCCCCGCAGGTTGGCCACCGGGTCAAAAGCCGCCAGTCGGCCACCAAAGCCTTCGTACTTGTCCGAGTGCACCTTGGTCATGACCTGCATCAGGCCCTGGGCACCCACGGGGCTTTGGGCAAAGGGGTTGAACCCGGACTCAATGGCCATGACGGCCAGGATGAGGGTGGGGTCCAGCTGGTTGCGCGGGCCCAATTCATAGGCCTCGGCCACGAGGGCGCCCAGGGGCTCGGCGGCAACCCGGTACTTGCGGCTGAGCCAGTAAGCGATGTTGGCTTGCTGCTTGGGCAGGCCTTTGGGGTCGGTGGCCGTGGCGCGGTCCACGGCATCGGCATCGCTCAGAAAGCCGGTTTCCTCCACCTGGCGCTCCTGCAGCCAGCTGATGAGG
>VEQI01000365.1 GCA_018883305.1 Limnohabitans sp.
GCAAAGAGGCCTGGGCTGCATGGCTCAAGCACCAAACCATGTTGGTCAATGAGAACCGCTTGAATTTGGCCGATGCACGCGCACGCCAATATTTGGCCCGCCAAATGGAAAACCATTTCTTTGGCACGGGTGCAGACGTTGCCCAAGGCTTTGTCCCGCCCAGCCCCTGAACCGCCTGTCGTCTGGGACGCGCAAGGCACGCCGCGCAGCACGCGTTTTGGCGATATTTACCGCAACCAAGGCCTGGACGGCCTGGGCGGTTTGGCGCAAAGCCGTCATGTCTTTTTGCAAGGCTGCGGGCTGCTGGGTCCGCAAGCGCTGTGGCGTGATCAACCCCAATGGACCTTGTTGGAAACCGGCTTTGGCCTGGGCCTGAATTTTCTGGCCACCTGGGCCGCCTGGCGTGCGGATCCTCATCGCCCCCGTCATCTGCACTTTGTGTCCGTGGAGGCCTTCCCGGTAACGCCAGAGGACTTGATCCGCAGCGTGACCCACTGGCCTGAACTGCAGCCACTGGCCGCCACCCTGGCCCAGCACTGGTGGGGGCTGCTGGAGGGGGTTCATCGCCTGGACCTGGACGACGGCCAGGTGCATCTCACCTTAGGTATCGGCTCTGCCGAGCATCGATTGCCACAGTTGTCCCTTCAAGCGGACAGCGTGTTTCTCGATGGTTTTTCCCCCGACGTGAACCCCGAGTTGTGGTCAACCTCGGTGTTGTCTCAGGTTGCCGCGCATTGCCGAGCAGGAACACGCCTGTCTACCTGGTCGGTTACCCGTTCAGTCCGAGAAACCCTGATTTCCTTGGGTTTTCAAGTTGAACGAGTGCCAGGCCTGCCCCCCAAACGCCACGCCCTGACCGCCTGCTATCAGCCCCCTGCCAACACACCCCAGCCCGTCATGGCGAACGAAGTGAAGCAATCCACTTCTCTTCAGTCCACTCCTCCCAACTCACCCCGCTGCGCCATCATCGGCGCAGGCCTGGCCGGCGCCGCCATAGCCCGAGCCTTGGCTGACCGAGGCTGGTCCGTCGACGTGTACGAGTCCGGTCCAACCGCCTGCGCTGGCGCTTCCGGCCTGCCGGCGGGCCTGTGTGCACCGCATGTCTCCCAGGACGACTCCCCATTGTCACGCCTGACACGCGCGGGCGTCAGAGCCACACGAGCCCAGGCTCAGCGGTTGTTGAACCCCGAGCAAGATTTCTTCACCACCGGCGTCCTCGAACGCCGGCTGCCTCGTAAAACTCGCAAGGCACGCTTGCCCGACGACTGGCCCCAGGCAGGTCAGTCATGGAGCCGACTGGCAACCGCCCAGGAATGTGCGCAGACCTTCAAGCACACACCACTACCAGCCGACGAGCCACCGCCGCTGTGGCACCCCAGCGGCCTGTGGCTCAAACCGGCCCGGTTGGTTCAGGCACAGTTGAATCACGCGCGTATTCAGTTACACCTGAACGCGCATGTACAGCGCATCCAGCGCGCCTCAGATGACCAACGTTGGCAAATCCACCTGGCCTCAGGACCCACTGTTGCCGTCCATGACCATGTGGTTTTGTGCGCCGGCCCGGACACGCGTTCGTTGCTGACTCACTTATTGCCTGCTGAACGCTTGCCAGTCTTGACCCCGGTCAGAGGTCAACTCAGCTGGGGGCGTGTGGACAATGCACTCGCCCAGGTTCTCCCCGCCAGCCCGGTCAATGGGGATGGCAGTTTCCTCGGACCCATTCCCGACGCACAGGGCCCGTGCTGGATGGCAGGATCGTCTTTCGACCGCTCCCGGCAGACCGCTGACCTGGATGCCCAAGATCAAGCGGATAACCTGGCCAGACTGAGCGGCTTGTTGCCCGATGTGGCGGCCGCCTTGAAAGAACACGCCACCCAAGGCCAAGTCCAGGCCTGGGCCGGGGTCCGCTGTACCACGCCAGACCGATTGCCCAGGGTGGGCCCCCTGTGGCCTGAACATCTCCCCGGACTGCATGTCTTGACAGGGCTGGGCGCCCGTGGGTTGACGTTAAGTGTGCTGTGCGGTCAGTTGCTGGCCGCCCGGCTCTGCCAGGAGCCCCAGCCCCTGGAGCCTGACCTGGCTCAACGTCTAGCCGCCAATCGCCCTTAGCCAGACCGTTTATTCCAAAATGGAATAAGAGAAGAACTAAAAAATCGTTTGGGTTCTTATGAGTGAACTATACAGTTCACCCCCATGCTTGATATCGGGTTTGTCTTTGCCGGGTTTGTGGTGGGTTTGATCGTCGGTTTGACCGGCGTGGGTGGTGGTTCGCTCATGACGCCCATCCTGATCTTCTTCTTTGGCATCAAGCCGTACTTGGCGGTCGGCACCGACCTGCTGTTCGCAGCCGTCACCAAGGCCGGTGGCACGCTCAGCTTGGCCAGGCAGCAACTGGTCCCCTGGCGTGTGGTGGGCACGTTGTCTGCAGGCAGCCTCCCTGCTGCAGGCCTGACACTGTGGTGGCTGCATGACGTGGGTCCCTCTTCCCCTGGCGTACAGCGCCTGATGACGTTCACCCTTGGCATTGCCTTGCTGTTGACCGCCGCAGCGATGTTGATCAAGGCCATTCGCGGCCCACGTGCCCCCTTGCAGCGCGACTTGGACACCGCCGAAGACGCCACCCGAGGCCGCAACCCCTGGCTCACCGTGCTGCTGGGCGCGGTGATCGGTTTGCTGGTGACGCTCCCCTCGGTGGGGGCTGGCGCCATTGGCGTGAGCGTTCTGTTGCTGCTGTATCCCCGCCTGCCCTTGCCCCGCATCATTGCCAGCGACATTGCATACGCAGTGCCCTTGACCCTGGTGGCTGGTCTGGGTCACGCCTCGCTGGGTTCGGTAGACTTTCCCCTGCTGTTCACGCTTCTGGCCGGCTCATTGCCCGGCATCTGGCTGGGCTCACGCCTGGTCGCCCGTACCCCTGAGCGGCTCATCCGATCCGCTTTGTCTCTTCTGCTGGCCTGGGCCGGCAGCAAACTCGTCCTGATCTGACATGTACGCCTACAACGACTTCGACCGCCAATTCCTGCGCGAACGCAACGCGCAATTTCGCGACCAGCTGAATCGCCATCTGGCTGGCGAATTGGGCGGCGACGAGTTCAAGCCGCTGCGATTGCAAAACGGGTGGTACGTGCAACGCTACGCCCCGATGCTGCGCATTGCCGTACCGTATGGCGAGATCGCCTCGCGTCAGTTGCGCGTGATCGCCCGCATTGCACGCGAATACGACCAACCCGACGCCGAACTCTTCTCGCGCGCCCAAGACACCCAAAGCAAAATCGGGGGCATCCAGGCACCGCCGCTGGTCAAAGGGGTGGCGCACTTCACCACACGTCACAACAT
>VEQI01000366.1 GCA_018883305.1 Limnohabitans sp.
GTCCTGCACGCTCAAGGCGGAGGCCACGATCAACACCTCGGCCAGGGACTGGCGCTGACGGGCTTCCAGCACCATGCGTCCGACACGTGGGTCCAGCGGCCAATGGGCCAGATCACGACCAATGGGCGTGAGCTCGTTGTTTTCATCCACCGCGCCCAGTTCAGCCAGCAATTGATAGCCATCCGAGATGGCCTTGGGACGCGGTGCCTCCACAAAGGGAAAGCCCTCCACATCCCCCAGGTGCAGGGACTTCATGCGCAAAATCACACCCGCCAGCGAGCTGCGCAGAATTTCCGGGTCCGTGAATCGCGCGCGGCCGTTGAAATCTTGTTCGTCGTACAAGCGGATGCAAATGCCATCGGCCACCCGGCCGCAGCGACCACTGCGTTGCTGGGCGGCCGCTTGACTGATGGGTTCCACCAGCAACTGCTCCACTTTGCTGCGGTAGCTGTAACGTTTGACGCGTGCGGTGCCGCTGTCAATCACATAACGAATGCCTGGCACCGTGAGAGAGGTCTCGGCCACGTTGGTGGCCAGCACGATGCGACGCCCTGAATGATTGTCAAACACCCGGTCTTGCTCGGCCTGAGAGAGGCGCGCAAACAGTGGCAAGACATCTGTGCCACGCAAGGTCGGCACATGGCTCAGGTGTTGACGCAAATGATCGGCTGCCTCACGGATTTCTCGCTCGCCAGGCAAAAAGACCAAAATGTCACCCTGGTCTTGCGGGTTGCACCAGAGTTCATCCACGGCCTCGGCAATGGCCTGATCCAGGCCATAGTCACGCGTTTCCTCAAAGGGTCGCCAGCGCACTTCCACCGGGTAGGTGCGCCCTGAGACCATGATCACGGGCGCGGGACCGCTGGCAGAGGCAAAGTGCCGCGCAAAGCGGTCCGCATCAATGGTGGCGGAGGTGACGATGATTTTCAGATCGGGGCGACGTGGCAGGATCTGGCGCAGATAACCCAGCAGAAAATCGATGTTCAGGCTGCGTTCATGTGCCTCGTCGATGATCAGCGTGTCATACGCCAGCAACAGCGGGTCACCCTGCGTCTCCGCCAGCAAAATCCCGTCGGTCATCAACTTCACGGATGCATGACGGCTGAGTCGATCATTGAACCGGACCTTGTACCCCACCACATCACCCAAAGGCGTGTGCAGTTCATCCGCAATGCGCTTGGCCACCGACGTCGCTGCAATACGCCTTGGTTGCGTGTGCCCGATCAGCCTGGCACGCTCACCCGCACGTGCATTCAGCTTGCCGCGCCCCAGGGCCAGGGCCATCTTGGGCAACTGCGTGGTCTTGCCCGAGCCGGTTTCGCCACACACGATGATGACCTGATGCTGCGCCATGGCCGCCATGATCTCGTCACGACGCGCGGACACCGGCAGTGACTCAGGGAACTCGATGCGCAAGGGCGTGGCGGCCGGGCGCTCAGGCTGTGGGCTAACGGCAACGGACTCAGGGGGCTGGGACACGGGTGAAGCAGAGAAACGAGAGAAACCCCTCGACACCGGGCTGACGCCCCGGGTCTTGAGGGAGAATGGGCGATTATCCCAGCCTGCACACTCCATTGCCTGTTGCCTTTGCCAGTTGTTCGCCCTGAACCACCACCATGTCCAACGTTTTCAATTTCACTTTCGTTCCCTGGTTTCGGTCCGTGGCGCCCTACATCCACATGCACCGTGGCAAAACCTTTGTGGTGGCCATTGCCGGGGAGGCCATTGCCGCAGGCAAGTTGCAGAACCTGGCGCAAGATCTGGCCCTGATTCAGAGCATGGGCGTGAAGATCGTGCTGGTGCACGGCTTTCGCCCGCAGGTCAACGAACAATTGCGTGCCAAGGGCCATGAGCCTCAATACTCACACGGCATGCGCATCACTGACGAAGTGGCCCTGGATTGCGCCCAAGAGGCTGCGGGGCAGATTCGCTATGAGATTGAAGCCGCCTTCAGCCAAGGTTTGCCCAACACGCCGATGGCCGGCGCCACGGTGCGCGTCATTTCGGGCAACTTCATCACCGCTCGACCCGTGGGCATTGTCGACGGCGTGGATTTTCAACACTCTGGCCTGGTGCGCCGGGTGGATGTGATGGGCATTGCCCAGACCTTGCAGGCTGGCTCTCTGGTGCTGCTCTCCCCGTTCGGGTTCTCGCCGACGGGCGAGGCCTTCAACCTCACCATGGAAGAAGTGGCCACCTCGGTGGCTACCGCGTTGCAGGCCGACAAACTGATTTTTGTGACCGAAGTGCCCGGCATTCGCATCCGTCCGCAAGAACCCGAGGGCGAGGACAACCCGATCGACACGGAGTTGCCACTGGACCTGGCGCGCAACCTGCTGTCGCAGTTGCCACCCGCGCATCAGCCCAGTGACATCGGCTTTTATTTGCAGCATTGCGTGAAAGCCTGCGAAGCCGGTGTGGAACGAAGCCACATCCTGCCGTTTGCGGTGGATGGCGCCTTGTTGCTGGAAATCTACATGCACGATGGCATCGGCACCATGGTGGTGGACGAAAAGCTGGAGAGCCTGCGTCAGGCCTCGCATGAGGACGTGGGCGGCATCCTGCAACTGATCGAACCCTTCGAGAATGATGGCACCTTGGTCAAGCGCAGCCGCACCGAGATTGAGCGCGACATTGGCCAATACACCGTGGTGGAACACGATGGTGTGATCTTCGCCTGTGCCGCCCTCTACCCGTACCCGGAAAACCGCACGGGCGAAATGGCCGCCCTCACCGTTTCACCTCAGTCTCAGGGCCAAGGCGATGGCGAGAAAGTGCTCAAGCGCATCGAGCATCAGGCCCGCGCTCAGGGGCTGGACAGCATTTTTGTGCTGACCACCCGCACCATGCACTGGTTCCTCAAGCGTGGCTTTGTGCCGGTGGACCTGGACTGGCTACCTGAGGCCCGCAAGCGCAAATACAACGCTGGACGTGGCAGCAAAGTACTGGTCAAGAAGCTGGTTTAAGCAAACTTGGTACAGTCTGTGACATCAACAGATGCCGGCCCTGGCTGCCGGCCTGTTTCACGCAACGATTTCAGGATATTTCCATGGCACGCACTGTTCAATGCATCAAACTCGGCGTTGAGGCCGAAGGCCTTGACTTTCCCCCCTACCCCGGTGAGCTGGGCAAGCGCATCTGGCAACAGGTCAGCAAGCAGGCCTGGGCCGACTGGCTGCGTCAGCAAACCATGCTGGTCAATGAGAACCGTCTGAACCTGGCCGATCAGCGGGCCCGTCAGGATCTGGCGCGTCAGATGGAAAAGCATTTCTTTGGCGAGGGGGCAGACGTCGCCCAAGGCTTTGTCCCGCCCAGCCCC
>VEQI01000038.1 GCA_018883305.1 Limnohabitans sp.
GTGCTGGACCTGTACCCCAGTCAGATTGCCGATCCGCTGGAGGCGCTGATCGCCCAGCAACATTCGGCCCCGGTTCGTCCGGGCTCCGACCCGCTGGGGGAATGGATGGCGCGCCAGCAAGTGACGGCCGCGCCACCAGGTCCTCCCCGTGTGGGAACCGCAAGGTCAGCACCCTTGGTGACCACGCCTGGCACTGCCCCAGCCATGTCACCTGGCAACGCCACAACCTCAGCCACCGCCGCACCTGTCGCCCCGTTGGCCACACCGCCCTCACCTGCTGTCGCCGGCAGCATGGGCGTGCCATCCATTTCCGTGCCCGGGTCTCCCTCCTCCTCTGCCCAGACTTCGGCGCTCCCCCCTGCGGCTCAGGCTGACGCAGCTGTGGATCGATTCATCCTGATTGCCCTCGACCCTGGCCATGGTGGCGAGGACCCAGGCGCCGTGGGACCCAGTGGCACACGTGAGAAAGATGTGGTGCTAAAAATTGCGCAACGCCTGCGCGACCGCATCAACGCCACCACGCTGAACCTGCGTCATCAACGCCTGCCCATGCGCGCCTACCTCACGCGGGACGCGGACTACTTCGTGCCACTGCATGTGCGGGTCCAGAAAGCACGACGGGTGCAGGCCGATATCTTCATCAGCCTGCACGCCGATGCCTTCTTCACCCCCGAGGCCCGGGGCGCCAGCGTGTTCGCCCTCAGCCAGGGCGCAGCCTCCAGCGCCGCGGCTCGCTGGATGGCCAATCAGGAAAACCGTGCCGACACCATCGGTGGTTTGAACATTCAGACGCGTGACGCGCATGTTCAACGGGCGCTGTTTGACATGAGCACCACCGCACAAATCAACGACAGCCTGAAACTCGGCAGTGAAATGCTGGGTCACATCCGCCGCATCGGCAAGCTGCACAAGCCAGCGGTGGAACAAGCCGGCTTTGCCGTGTTGAAAGCGCCCGACATTCCCAGTGTCCTGGTGGAAACCGCCTTCATCAGCAATCCGCAAGAAGAAGCGCTATTGGTCAGCGAGGAATATCAGATCAAGTTGGCCGATGCGCTGATGCAATCCATCGAACGCTACTTCCTGCGCAACCCGCCGCTGGCGCGTCAGCGCACAGCGTGATGCGGGTCGGCGGGAAAGCTCAGATCGGATAGATCAAAGAGTTGAGCACCAGCTCGGTGTCATAGATGCAGCGGCGCCAGCGCAATCGCAGCCCCTCAGGCGTCTCCACCAGCTCGTCACGGTAGCGCCCCACATTGAACACCTCGCTGGTTTGTCCCGGCTTGGTGCGAAACACCGCGTAGCTGGCTTCACAGACATAGGCCGATGTGCCGCTGTCATCCACGCGCTGCCCCAATACACTGGCCACGCCCACCACGTGGCGGGTGTAGTACGGCGCATGAAAAATGGTTTGGGTGACACCAAACACGCGGTCCTTCATCATGCCCTGACTCTCCAGGTCCATCAGCGACAGTGGCAGACCTCGGTCAAAATTTTCCCGGGCCTGAAGTTGATAACGACCGGTTTCCACAAAGCACAGCGGCCACTCGTCGAAGCGACGCGCATCCAGCACCTCGGCATAGTGGGCATTGAAGGCATCAATGCGCTGTTGCAACAGCAAGCGCTCCAGCGACGGGAGCGAAAGAGGCGTCAGATCGTTACTCATAGGTCCATCACCTTGCGCCAGTACGCGTACATGCCCCGGATCAGGGTTTCGGTCACCATGTGTTCCGTCATCTCGACCTCACGGCCACCCAGCTCACACAGGGTTTCGCCTTGCTGCCGACCATCGCTGTTCCATTGCGTGAAGCCGTCCTGACTGAACTCGATGACTTCGCCATCGTCAGCACTCACAAAGCCGGCTGGGCCAAACAAATTGGCCTGACGCAGGCGGCGACGTGTCATCTCGGGGGTGTCGTCGGTGAACCCGAAATGGGTCCAGACAAAATCGAACACCCCCTCGCC
Source organism: Limnohabitans sp. (assembly GCA_018883305.1). Taxonomy (GTDB): domain Bacteria; phylum Pseudomonadota; class Gammaproteobacteria; order Burkholderiales; family Burkholderiaceae_C; genus Limnohabitans. The sequence goes on from VEQI01000038.1 coordinate 1,963, forward strand.
GCGCGGAACGATGTGACGGGTTGAGAGTGAATTGACCTGCTGCTGAACGATCAGACTGGGAAACAGCGTGATCATGGTGACCGTGGGCGTGATGGTGGTGCGGGGGTCAGACGGGTCGGGAATGGTCCACCATGGTTCGGGCACCACATCGAGCAGGCGGTCGTCGTGCAGCGTCATGTTGGCCTTGTAGCTGCTCACGCCCTGCGTGACCGCGCCACCACCGCCTTCGTTGCGACGCGAGATCATCACCGCATGACGGCCTTGCGCATCCATCACCATGCGGCTTTTTTGATCGGCACGCCACAGCCCGAAGGTGACAAACCAGGTGTGCAGCAAGCCCGGGTGGTACGGGTCCTTGATGTTTTCCATCATGAGCTTCCAGTTGCCTGGAATGCGCTGGCGGTTGTAGCCCAGCACCGTGAGTTCACGGCCTTGAAAGATGCGGTCCAGCCAGGGCATGACACGAGGCCCCAGGTAATCGCGCAAAGGCTCCACCTGATGATCGAAGCTGGCAAACACCATGCCATGCAAGACCTCCACGCGCAACTTCGTCAAGCCATGGGCTTTGAGGTCAAAGTCGGGGGGCATGCCGCCGTGCACGGTGTCACCTTCGGTCACACCCTCCTTGAAGGGCAATCCGCCCAGGTCGCCGTTGAGCTTGTAGGCCCACTGGTGATAGGGACAGACAAAACTGCGTCGATTGCCATGCGGCTGCTGACAAAAACGCGCGCCACGATGAGCACACCGGTTTTCAATCACACGAATGCCGGGGTCCGTCTCGCGCTGCGAAGGATGCACGTGGTCGCGCACCATGATGACCTGGCGCTCACCTACCCACGACAGTTTGTAGTCTCCCAGCTTGGGAATTTCGGCAGCCAGCCCCACATAACACCAATGCGCACCATAAAAAATCCGGTCCAGTTCGCGCTGATACATGGCGCGATCCGTGTAGGCCCAGAACGGAATCCGGCTGGTGTCCTGACGCTTCCAGTGAATGGGTTGTGTGGTGCTCATGAATGTTGACCTCCGGCAGCCTCATCTCGCCGCCCTGGAAATGCCTGGTTCAGACAGCGCGCTCGCCCGATTCTGCCCGACCCGCCCGCCAGGCCCCGAACAACGCAATGCACCCCGGCACCAGAATCAAGCCCCAGATGATTTTTTCCAGATGCAGCTTGACCCAAGGGATATTGCCGAACCAGTAGCCTGCCAGCCCAACGCCCACCACCCACAGCACCGCCCCGGTGACATTGAACAACGAGAAGCGTGCGCGGTTCATGGCCGCCACACCGGCCACAAAGGGGGCAAAGGTGCGTATGAACGGCATGAAGCGCGCCAGGATGATGGTCACGCCGCCGTAGCGCTCATAGAAAGCGTGCGCCTTGTCAAACGCTTGACGATTGAACCAACGCGAGGACTGCCAGCTGAACACCCGCTGCCCGATGTGCCGTCCAATCAGGTAATTGCACTGATCACCACTGATCGCGGCCACCAACAACACCGCCAGCGCCAGGCGCAAGTCCATCAACCCGTTGGCGCACAGGGCGCCCACCACAAACATCAGGGAGTCCCCCGGCAGGAATGGCATGACCACCAGCCCGGTTTCCACAAACACAATCAGAAACAGCAAGCCGTAGACCAGCATGCCGTAGTGCTGCACAAAGGTTTCAATGTAGCGATCGATGTGCAGGATGAAATCGATCATCAGAGTCAAGATGTCCATTCGGGCATTATCCCAGGCAACGTCCCCGCCCCGCCCCTGCCCATGAGCCCTCGCCTAGAATCATCCGGGTGAACACGCTTGCCCCCCAACGCCCCATTCTTGAACTGCCCGATGAGCTGATCAGCCAGATTGCTGCTGGCGAAGTGGTGGAGCGTCCGGCCTCGGTGGTGCGTGAGTTGGTGGACAACGCCCTGGACGCCGGTGCCACGGACATTGTGGTGCGCTTGGCCAGTGGTGGCGTTCGGCTCATCAGCGTGGAAGACAACGGCGCGGGCATTCCGGGCACAGAGCTGCCGGTCGCGCTCAAGCGTCACGCCACCAGCAAGATCCGCGACCTGCACGAACTGGAAGGCGTGGGCACCATGGGTTTTCGTGGCGAGGCGCTGGCCGCCATCGCCTCGGTGTCCGAACTCACGCTGCTGTCCCGCACGGAAGGTCAGGCCACGGCCATGTCGCTGGATGGGCGCAGTGGCGAGCTGCGCCCCGCTGCCCGCGCCCAAGGTACCACCGTGGAGGTGCGAGAGCTGTTTTTCAGCACCCCCGCACGCCGCAAGTTTCTCAAATCCAACGCCACCGAGCTGAGCCATTGTGTCGAGGCCGTGCGCCGCCACGCACTGGCCCGACCCACCGTGGGCTTTGCCATCTGGCACGACGGACGCTTGATCGAGCAATGGCGCGCACATGAGGGAGAAGAAGCCATCGATCGTCGACTGGCCGATGTACTCGGTGCGGAGTTCATCGCGTCATCGGTGCCGGTACAGTTTGCGGCGGGACCCCTGACGCTACGTGGCCGTGCGGGCATGCCCGACGCCGCTCGCTCTCGAGCCGATCAGCAATTTGCCTACGTGAATGAGCGCTTTGTGCGCGACAAGGTCATCAGCCACGCCGCGCGCAGCGCCTATGAGGACGTTCTGCACGGACAGCGTCAACCGGTGTATGTGCTGTATCTGGAGATTGACCCCACGCGGGTGGACGTCAACGTGCACCCCACCAAAATCGAGGTGCGTTTTCGCGATGGGCGCGAAGTGCATCAGGCCATTCGGCATGGCATCGAGCGGGCGTTGGCTGCGCCGCGCGTGGGGCAAGCCGTGCCTGAACCTATCGCGCCGCCAACAGCTAGCTCACCACGCGCAGCTTCGTCCGCCAGCCTGCCAGCTTGGCGTCAATCGCGCATTGACATGGGTGGACACCCCATCGCCGACCTGGCGGCGTTGTGGCGTCCGGGCGAGCAAACAGCGAAGGTCGCTGGTGCCTTCGTGGCTGAATCGCCAGCTGCGCCGTGGCCTGTCGCCACGCGTGAACCTATCCGCACCGAGTCGACCATCCGCGAAACGTCCTTCAACGATACAGCGTCAAGGACGACAGCAACAGCAACAGCCACACCGACTGACCCCCCTCCACCAGCGCTAGAAAATGCCGGCGCTGACAACCATCAACACACGCCTCACGACGCCCCGATCTGGCCCCTGGGTCGCGCGTTGGCTCAATTGCAGGGCGTCTACATCCTGGCGGAGAACGCGCAGGGACTGATCGTGGTGGACATGCATGCCGCGCATGAGCGCATCGTCTATGAGCGGCTCAAGCAGCAACTGGAGCAGGCCACGTTGGGCAGCCAACCCTTGCTCATCCCCGTGAGCTTTGCGGCCACCCCGCAAGAGGTGCTGACCGCTGACACCTATGCCGCGGCCTTGCATGAACTGGGACTGGATATCTCGACCCTCTCCCCTCGAACGCTGGCCGTGCGTGCCGTGCCCGCCTCACTGGTGCAGGCCGACGCGGTGGAACTGGCCCGCAGCGTACTGGCCGAGTTGGCGCAGCATGACGCCAGCACGGTGGTGCAGCGCGCACGCAACGAACTGCTGGCCACCATGGCCTGCCATGGCGCGGTGCGTGCAAGCCGCCAGCTCACCCTGGACGAGATGAACGCGCTGCTGCGCGACATGGAACGCACCGAGCGCTCCGACCAATGCAACCACGGCCGCCCCACCTGGCGTGCAGTCACCATGCGCGAACTCGACGCGCTGTTCCTGCGCGGGCGCTGAGGCGCTGCTCGCAATGTCCCCGCGTGGCCATGCCCATGAGTGAAGGCCTGATCGTTGTCTTGCTCTCCTTGCTGCTGGGCATTCAGGCCATCACCACGGATCTTTACTTGCCAGCGGTCCCGCTGTTGTCCGGTGAGCTGGGCGCCTCCGCCGCGCAGACCCAGCTCACGCTGACCGGCTTGCTGCTGGCGTTTGGCCTGTCGCAGCTGGTGTGGGGCCCGCTGTCGGATCGCTTTGGAAGACGCCCCGTGTTGTGGCTGGGCCTGGTGGGCTACACCGTCGGCGCCCTGGGCGCCGTGCTGAGCACGTCCATTGAGTCCTTGATTGTCTGGCGCAGCCTGCAGGGGGTAGCCATGGGCGCCTCGGTCATGGGCTCCCGCGCCATCGTGCGCGACCTGTATCCACCGCTGGAAGGCGCGCGCATGATGTCACGCGCGCTGACTGGTCTGGGCGTGATTGCCTGCCTGAGTGCCCCCCTGGGCGGCGTGCTGGCACAAATCCTGGGTTGGCGCAGTGCCCTGACCACCCTGGTGATCTTTGGCTTGGTGACCTTTTGTTTGGTGCATCTGCGATTTCAAGAGACGCTGCCGCAACGCAACCTGCACGCCTTGCAACCCCGAGTCATGGTGCGTACCTGGCTTCAAATCCTCAAGCACCCCACCTTCCGCGCATTTGCCTTGCAGTCGATGGGCGCGTTTGGCGTGCTGTTCACTTTTTTGGCGTCCTCGCCTTTTGTCTTTGTGCAGGTGCTGGGCCTGTCCAAGGCCACCTTTGGCGTGGTGCTGTTCATGGCGTCGGGGGTGTACATCCTGGGCACCCTGGTGTGCCGGGCCTGCCTGCCGCGCTGGGGCATTCGGCGCACCTTGCAACTGGCGAGTGGTTTTTCCGCAGCGGGTGCGCTGTTGATGGCAGCGGTGGCCTATCTGGGTTGGGCCAGCGTCCCCACGCTGCTGTTGCCTTATTTGTTCATGATGCTGGCCCATGGCATTCATCAGCCCATCAGCCAAAGCGGCGCCGTCGGCCCGTTCCCGCAAGCCGCAGGTGCTGCGTCTGCCCTGAGTGGTTTTTTGATGACGGTAGTGGCGTTTGTCACCGGCTCGTGGCTTGGGCAGCGTCTGGATGGCACGGTGTTTCCCTTCGTCGAAGGTGAGCTGTTTTGGGCCACCTGGCTGGTCATCAACACACTGACGCTGGTGCGATGGCATGGAGACGCGCGTGAGCAGTGACGCCCAGCTGTCCTGCCTGGGACTGGTGGGCCCGACAGCCAGCGGCAAGACCGCGCTGGCGCTGGCCATCGCACGTGACTGGCCCGTCGAAATCATCAGTGTCGACTCTGCCCTGGTGTACAAAGGGATGGACATCGGGACGGCCAAGCCTACGGTGGCTGAACAAACCCAAGTGCCGCATCACCTGATCGATATCCGTGATCCCCTGGAGGCCTACAGTGCGGCCGACTTCGCCCGCGATGCCGAACGACTGATCACCGAGATTCGTGCGCGCGGTCGGCACCCCTTGCTGGTTGGGGGCACCATGCTGTACTTCAAGGCGCTGATGGATGGCCTGGACGAGTTACCGCCCGCCAACGCGGCATTGCGCGCCGAGATCGAGGCACGTGCCCTGGCCAAGGGCTGGCCAGCACTGCATGAAGAACTGGCCCAGGTGGACCCCGTGAGTGCCGCCCGACTGGCCCCGCGAGATGCCCAGCGCATCGGTCGTGCGCTGGAGGTCTGGCACCTGACCGGGCAGGCCTTATCCACCCTTTGGGGGCAATCACGCAGCGCTGACACACCGCGGCCGTTGGCCCCGCATCAACTGATTTCCCTGGAGCCTGAGGACCGGGCCTGGCTGCACGCCCGTATTGATCTGCGCTTTGAGCAGATGATGGCGCAGGGCTTTGTCCAGGAGATGCAAACGCTTCGCTTGCGGGGTGATTTGCATCCCGAACTCCCGTCCATGCGCTGCGTGGGGTACCGGCAGGCCTGGGCTTGGATGGACCAGCTCGCCGCCCTGGGCCAAGACCCGGGAACAGCAGACCCGGGCGAGATGATCCGTCAGGGCCAGGCTGCCACCCGGCAACTGGCCAAGCGGCAACTCACTTGGCTGAGAAGCCTGCCAGAGCGGCATCGCGTGCCTTGCGATGCCGCCGACGTCAGGTCGCGGGTCATGGCGCATGTGCGTCAGGTCTGGGGGCCACCGCGATCGGACGCCTCCCGCGCCGTTTGACAGGCCCGAGGTGTCCGTGTCCGTGTCCGACTTGTCATTGCGCGTCATCCACGCAGATGCCCATGTGATCGTGGTGAACAAGCCGTCAGGGCTGTTGTCGGTGCCCGGGCGCGGACCGGACAAACAGGATTGTGTCTGGCATCGGGTGCAGGTCGATTACCCTGACGCCTTGGTGGTCCACCGACTGGACCAGGCCACCTCGGGCTTGCTGGTGCTGGCACGCGGCATCGAGGCACAGCGACGACTCAGCCACAGCTTCGCCACCCGTCAAGTCACCAAGCGGTACCTGGCCTGGGTGAGGGGCCATCCAACGACCCCGGCTTCGCCTGAAGAAGGTGCCCATGACACAGCCCCCTGGCATGTCATCGACCTGCCCATCGCCGCGGACTGGCCCAACCGGCCCTTGCAAATCATCAGCCCCCAGGGACGCCCCAGCCTGACACACTGGCGTGTGCTGGCACAAGACGTGTCGCCAGCACGCGCCCTGCTGGAGCTGGAACCGCACACCGGGCGCTCTCATCAGTTACGGGTGCACCTGCAGGCCATCGGACACCCCATCCTGGGCGATGCGCTCTACAGCCCGGCGGACGGCCCCTCCAGCCCCCGGCTGCAGTTGCACGCCTGGCGACTGACCTTACCGCACCCATTCACCGCACAAACGCTGACGGTGCAAGCACCTTTGCCGGCCTATTGGGGACAAGTCCAGCCCTGACGCCTGCTAAGACGCGCCCATCAGGCTTCAGGTCGCCCGCTTGACGTCCGTCAGCAATCTGTAGTCCAGTTGGACGAGAATGGCCCGGTTGACCGTTTTTTGAACCGCATCATCTCAGGAGACCCTCATGCGTGAAGTCGTCGTTGTCAGCGGTGTGCGCACCGCCATTGGTACCTACGGTGGAAGCCTCAAGGACATTCCCCCCACCGAACTGGCCGCACTGGTGGTACGCGAGGCCCTGGCCCGAGCCAACACGGAAGGCAAGGACGTGGGTCATGTGGTGTTCGGCCATGTGGTGAACACCGAACCCAAGGACATGTACCTCTCCCGCGTGGCAGCCATCAACGGCGGTTGCGCCGAGACCACCCCGGCCTTCAACGTCAACCGCCTGTGCGGTTCCGGCCTGCAAGCCATCGTGAACGCCAGCCAGTCCATCCTGCTGGGTGACTGCGACATCGCCATCGGTGGAGGCGCTGAAAACATGAGCCGCGGCCCCTATGCCAACCTCACCCAACGTTGGGGCAGCCGCATGGGCGACGCCAAAGTGATCGACATGATGGTCGGCGCCCTGCATGACCCGTTCCACAACATCCACATGGGTGTGACCGCAGAGAACGTGGCGGCCAAATTTGGCATCACCCGCGAAATGCAGGATGCCGCTGCGGTGGAAAGCCACAACCGCGCCGAGCGCGCCACCGCCGCCGGTCTGTTCAAGGATCAGATCGTGCCCGTGATGCTGAAAAGCAAAAAGGGTGAAGTGGCCTATGTCACCGACGAGCACTTCCGCACCGGCGCCAAGTTGGAACACTTCTCCAAGCTCAAACCCGTGTTCGCCAAGGAAAACGGCACCGTCACCGCCGGCAACGCTTCTGGCATCAACGACGCCGCTGCGGCCGTGGTGCTGATGGAAGCCAAGACCGCCCAGGCCCGTGGCGCCAAGCCCCTGGGTCGCCTGGTGGGCTATGCGCACACCGGCCTTGACCCGAAGATCATGGGCGTGGGCCCCATTTCTGCCACGCAAGCCGTGCTCAAGAAAACTGGCCTGTCTATCAACCAGCTGGATGTGATTGAAGCCAACGAAGCCTTCGCCGCGCAAGCCTGTGCCGTGACTCAGGAACTGGGCCTGGACCCGGCCAAGGTCAACCCCAACGGCTCGGGCATTTCGCTGGGTCACCCGATTGGCGCCACTGGCGCGCTGATCACCGTCAAGGCGCTGTATGAACTGCAACGCATCCAGGGCCGTTACGCCCTGGTGACGATGTGTATTGGTGGTGGTCAGGGCATTGCCGCCATTTTCGAGCGCGTCTGATTCCGTTTCGGCCAAGGGGCTTGAACCCCTGGGCAAACAGCACGGGCCCTTCGGGGCCCGTGTTCGTTTCAGCAACGCTGGCCCCAAGGACCGAGCGCCATGCCTCAGCCCATCGCCTGCGCCAGCAATTGGTAGGAACGACGTTGGGCCTGTGGATCGTGAGTCCAGGTGATGACGGCGATCTCGTCCACCGCCAGGCGCTTTGACAGTGCACGCAGTTTGGCGGCCACTTGTTCGCCCGTGCCCACCAAGGCATTGGCGCGTAGTGTCTCCAGTGCCAGTTGCTCTGAAGGGGTGTATTCACGCACGGCTTCTTCAGGCGGGTACAAAGCCGTCAAGCGGCCGATGTTGCGATCCATGCGCCAACGAGCCCGGCTTTGAAACAAGCGCCAGGCTTCTTCCTCCGTGTCTGCTGCCAGGGCCCAGACGCAGATGGCCGGGTGCGGTTGGGGATGCGCCTGGCTGGGCCGATAGGTTTCACGATAGAGGTCCATGGCTTGCTCCACGCCCTGCCCCTCGGTAATGAAGTAGGCAAAGGCATAAGGCAATCCCAGATGGGCGGCCAGTTGTGCGCCGTAATCCGAACTGCCCAGCATCCACACGGTGGGTGCTGTGTCCGCACTGGGGCAAGCCCATACGCCGTGCCCTGGATGTCCCGCCGGCAGTGGCTGTCCGGTCACCCAGGCCTGCAACTCCATGACCTGCTGAGGGAACCGCTCGGACGCATAGCGATCCGGGTTGAGCACTTGCGCAGTGCGGCCATCGCTGCCCGGTGCGCGGCCCACCCCCAGATCCAGACGCCCGGGCGCCAGTGCATCCAGCACGCGGAATTGCTCGGCCACCTTGTAGGCCGCATAGTGCGGCAGCATCACGCCCGCGCTGCCCAGACGGATACGTGTGGTCCGCGCGGCCAGCGCGCCCAGCAGCACTTCGGGCGCAGAGCCCACAATGCTGGGATGACTGTGGTGCTCGCTCACCCAAAAGCGGTGGTAGCCCAGTGATTCACACCAGGGGGCGAGTTCCAAGGTTTGGCGGATGGCTTCGGCCTGGGAACGCCCCATGGCTGCCACGGATTGGTCGAGGACAGATAGTTTGATCACAGCCGGAGCATACCCGCTGAAGCGATTCCCCGTGCACTGTCGGTTGTCGTGTGCATGACGGTCGCGTGGGGCGGGTGGTTCGCTCGACAAACCGCACCGCCATCGACAGACGTTCAGCCGCCGGTTTCCTGCTCCTGCAAGGTGCGCCACATGACCTTGCCACTGCCACTCTTGGGCAGTGACTCGGCAAACTGGACTTGACGGGGCGCTTTGTAAACCGCCATGTTTTGATGGCACCACTCGATGATGTCCTGCGCAGTGACCTGACCACGGTGGCTGGCTCGGATCACCACCACGGCCTTGACGGACTCGCCACGGTAAGCGTCGCGCGTGGCGATCACACAGGCCTCTTGAATCGCGGGGTGGCGGAACATCAGCGCTTCCACCTCGGCCGGCCAGACCTTGAAGCCACTGGCGTTGATCATGCGCTTGAGACGATCGGTGAGAAAGAAGTAACCCTCCTCGTCCATGCGTCCCAAGTCGCCGGTGCGGAAGAAGCGTTTGCCCTCCAGCTCGAAAAACACCTGGGCGGTGGCATCCGGACGCTGCCAATAGCCTTCAAACACCATCGGCCCGTGGATCACGATTTCGCCTTGCTCACCCACGGGCACCTCTTGCAAAGTGTCCGGATCCACCACGCGCGCATCCACGCTCATGTAAGGAATGCCCAGGCATTGCTGCTTGGGCCGATCTGGCGGGTTGCTGTGTGAGGGGGCAGCGGTTTCGGTCAAGCCGTAGCCCTCCACATACCGCAAGTCATACAGTTCCAGCAGCTTTTGCGCCACGGCTTGCGGCATGGCCGCACCACCACCGCCGATGTAGACCAGGCTGGTGAGGTCGTATTGATCGAAGTGAGGGCTGCCAAGCAAGTCGATCACCATGGTGGGAATATTGGTCCAGTGGGTGACCCGACGACGCGAGATCAGGCGTCCGGCCAGCTCACGCTCCCAGCGCGGCATCAGCACCATGGTGCAGCCGTTGCCAAAGCAGCCATGCATCACCATCACGATGCCGGTGATGTGGAACATGGGAACCACGCCCAGCACCACATTCTCATGTGTGCTGTTGGCCCAATAATTCCCGGCCATGAGGTTGTGGTTGACTTGCCGGTGCAAGTGGATGCACCCCTTGGGCAAGCCCGTGGTGCCACTGGTGTAGGGCAACAAGGCCATGTCGTTGGCCCCCACCTGCTGAGGGGGCAAGGGCTCATCGTGATTCACCGCATGTGCCCAGTCGGTCACCGTGCCGCCATCGAGTCGGGCCTCGGGTTGGGGGTCGATGAGCCAGCTGCGCCAGGCCAGGGGCGAGGCTTCATCGCCGGTCTGCTCCGGGTTGAAGGCGTCGGTGTAGTGCGTGACGATCAGGTGCTGCAAGCGGTCCGCCACCGGCAACTCGTTGCTGGCCTGCGCCAGCCCAGGGGCCAAGTCGGCGGTAGCCAGCGCCACTCGTGCCTGCGGATCAGTGATGTAGTGCTTGAGCTCCTCAGGGCGGTTCATCGGATTCACCGGCACCACCACGGCATTGGCCCGCAGAATGCCGTAATGCGCGGCCACCAATTGCGGCGAGTTCTGCATCAACAGCACCACGCGGTCGCCCTTGCGCACACCCAGGGCATGCAGCCGGGCGGCCACCCGTTCAGCCTGCTGAACCAGTTGGCGGTAGCTGATCTCCTGGCCAAAAAACACAATGGCTGTTTTGTCAGGAAAGCGTTTTTCTTGGAACGCCAGGTTGTCCCACAGCGATGTGGCTGGAACTTGAATCTGATGGGGCAGGCGTGCGGGCCAGAAGCGGTGATGCGGTCTCATGAATCGCTGAAATAACTCCGTCGGAGAAGGTGTTGCCAATCCCGCAAGCCTACCAAAGTGCGAAAGGTACGTGCTTGGGGAATCCCCCGGGCATCCAGCCTTGACCGCCCTCACCTATCATGTGCCCATGAACGCCACCCACCCACTCACACTCACCGCCGTTCCGGGCCTGGAGGTGGGTCATGACACGGACCCGCGACGCCCCACCGGTTGCACCGTGGTGCTGTGCCGCGAAGGCGCCACCGCGGGCGTGGATGTCCGGGGCGCAGCGCCCGGCACCCGTGAAACCGATTTGTTGGCCCCTGAAAACACCGTCTCACAGGTGCATGGCATTGTGCTGTCGGGAGGCAGTGCCTTTGGGCTGGATGCCGCCGGCGGCGTGATGCGATGGCTGGATGAGCATGGCCATGGCTTTGCCGTGGGCCCCCTGCGTGTGCCCATCGTGCCGGGTGCCGTGATCTTCGATTTGCTGGTGGGTGATGGCCGCGTCAGACCCGATGCCGAGTCGGGCTACCGGGCTTGTGTGCGAGCCTCCTCGGCACCGGTTGAACAAGGCTGCGTGGGCGCGGGTGCAGGTGCGACCGTGGGCAAGCTGTTTGGGCCTTCACGCGCCATGAAGGGTGGTGTGGGCAGCGCTGCCGTGCAGGTGGGCCCATGGGTGGTGGGTGCCCTGGTGGTGTGCAATGCCATTGGCGATGTGGTGGACCCGTCGACCGGCCAACTGATTGCAGGCGCGCGCACTGCCTCCGACCAACTGACCCTGATCGACACCGTGCGTGCGCAAATGCAAGCCGTCCCAGGTGCGGGCGCGCTGGCCGGTGGCAACACCACGATTGGTGTGGTGGGCTGCAGTGCCACCCTCACCAAAGCGCAGGCCAGGCGGCTGGCGCAAGTGGGGCATGATGGCTGGGCGCGCACCATCCGACCGGTGCACACGCCCATGGATGGTGACACCTTGTTTTCACTGGCCACGGCGCGCGTCAAGGAGGCACCCGACATGATGCTGCTGTGCACACTGGCCGCTGAGGCCGTGGCTCAAGCCACGGTGCAGGCGGTGCGACAAGCCCAGGCATTGCGCCTGGGCGATGGATGGTGGCCGGCCGCGCGCGATTTGCGCTGAGCCTGGCACCTCACACCTGGGTTTACTTGAGCGCCTTGTAGCGCACACGCTTGGGCTTGGCGCCCTCTTCGCCCAGACGCTTTTTCTTGTCGGCCTCATACTCCTGGTAGTTGCCGTCAAAGAACGTCCACTGGCTATCGCCTTCACACGCCAGGATGTGGGTGGCAATACGGTCCAGGAACCAGCGATCGTGGCTGATGACCATCACCGAGCCAGCGAACTCCAGCAAGGCATCTTCCAGCGCACGCAGGGTTTCCACGTCCAGGTCGTTGGAGGGTTCGTCCAGCAGCAACACGTTGCCGCCCTTGATCAGCGTTTTGGCCAAGTGCAGACGGCCACGCTCACCACCGGAGAGCATGCCCACTTTCTTTTGCTGGTCACCGCCGTTGAAGTTGAAGCGACCGCAATAGGCGCGGCTGGGCATCTGGAACTTGCCCACGGTCAGGATGTCCAGGCCACCGGCGATGTCCTCCCACACCGCCTTGTAG
>VEQI01000367.1 GCA_018883305.1 Limnohabitans sp.
CTCCATGGACCGGCGGGTGAACACAATGGCCCGACTGCCCTGCGACACCTGTAATTCGGCCGTGACGATCACGCTGGGTACGCCATGCCTGGCCAGTTCAAGCGCAGTGACCATGCCCGCCGGGCCAGAGCCCACGATGACCACCTGCTGACGCGGCCGAGGCAGGTGCTGTGACGCCAACCAGGGCTGATGCACCTGGTAGGTGTAGTACACCGAAGGACGGGCTTGTGTGATGGGCGTATGCATGGTTCAGTTCCGGTTCATGCGTTGACGTTGTGCTCGACCAGGCGGTCCAGCAACTGGCTGAAGGTTTGGCGCTCCTGTGCGCTCAAGCAGCCAAAGATGGCCTGATTGCGCTGATCGATCAGGTCCATGGTCTTTTTCCACAAACGCCGGCCTTTGGCGGTCAGCGTCAGCTGGATGCCGCGTCCATCTTCTGGGTCGCCGGTTTTGGCGATCAAGCCCAGATCGACCAGGCCTTGCGCTGCGCGACTGGCCTGTCCCTTGTTGAGGTTGCCTTTGTCAGCCAGTGCCATGATGGACATGGGCTCGAACGCGCCCACCGTGGCCAGGCAGCGCCCCTCGCTGAGCGAGAGTTTGAGGTCCTGGATATAGGCCTGATGGCTGACCTGGTCGCTGACCTTGTGCAGCAGGTGCAGGCGGTAGGTGAGAGAGCGGTCAAGTTTGGCAGAGGTCATGGAAGCGGGTGAAGTCAAGGGTGTCGGGGATGGGTAGGCGTGGGGTGAATTGCTTCACTTCGTTCGCCATGACGGAGCGGGATGAGATTGCTAATGGTTGCGTGTGCAACCAATTTTAAATCACATTTGGTTGCACGCGCAACCAAATTGAAAAAACACCTACACCTACACTTCCCTCGGGCTTATCAACGCCGTGCAATCCACCCATCCACGAGACCCAGCCGTTCTTTGATCTGGCACAACCGCCCCGCGTAACAGGCAGTTGACAAGCCCGGTCACCCGCGCATAATGGATCCGTCCGCCATCGCGTCTGTCTAGCAGATCAAGTCGCGGACAATCTCAGGGGTGTATCCGTACGCCCCGTCCGCGAGAGCATCTCTCCTCTCGCGTGACACCCCCAGGGGGCTCGTTGCAGCCCCCGAGCCCGGATGCTTGCCATCCGGGCTTTTCGTTTTGAACCATCCATTTGAATTCATTCCTCATGACTGAACTCCTCGCCAATTACGTTTGCGGCCAATGGCAAACCGGTACCGGTGCCGGCACCCCCTTGTACGACCCGGTGCTGGGCCAGGAACTGGTCCGTGTGTCTTCCGCGGGGTTGGACCTGGCAGCCGCCTTTCAGTTCGCCCGTGACACGGGTGGTGCCGCATTGCGCGCCCTCACCTATGCCCAGCGTGCCGCCATGCTGGGGGCCGCCGTCAAGGTGCTGCAGAGCCATCGTGACGCTTACTATGACATTTCTGTGGCCAACAGCGGCACCGTCAAGAACGACACCGCGGTGGATGTGGATGGTGGCATCTACACCCTGAGTACCTATGCGAAGTTGGGCGAGAGCCTGGGCGATCGCCGCTGGCTGCTGGATGGTGAGGCCGCTCGCTTGGCCAAAGACCCCTTGTTCCAGTCACAGCACCTGCTGAGCCCCACGCGCGGTGTGGCCCTGTTCATCAATGCGTTCAACTTTCCGTCCTGGGGGCTCTGGGAAAAGGCTGCTCCCGCCCTGCTCTCGGGCGTACCGGTCATCATCAAACCCGCCACCACCACGGCCTGGCTCACGCAGCGCATGGTGCAGGACGTGGTGAATGCCGGCATCTTCCCGGCGGGCGCGTTGTCGGTGATCTGCGGCAGCTCGGCCGGCCTGATGGACCAGTTACAACCCTTCGACGTGGTGTCCTTCACCGGGTCGGCCCAGACCGCAGCCGTGATTCGCTCACACCCGGCGGTGACGCAACATTCGGTGCGCGTCAACATTGAAGCCGACAGCGTGAACTCGGCCCTGCTGCTGCCCGGTGAAGCCCTGGGCAGCGAAGCCATCGACTTGCTGGTGAAGGAAGTGGCACGAGAGATGACTGTCAAGTCGGGGCAAAAATGCACCGCCATCCGTCGCGTGCTGGTGCCGCAGAGCCTGTACAACCACGTCGCTCAGGCCCTCTCGGCCCGCCTGAGCAAAACCACCGTGGGCAACCCGCGCATTGAGTCCGTGCGCATGGGCTCGGTGGTGAACCGCGAGCAATTCGTGACTGTGCAGCAAGGTCTGGCTTATCTGCAAGCGCAAACCGAAGTGCTGCACGACGGTGCCCAACACACCCTGGTGGATGCCGATCCGGCCGTGGCCTGCTGCGTCGGCCCCACCCTGCTGGGCACCCGCAATGCCAGCGGCAGCGATGCCAGCGACCGGGTGCACGACACCGAGGTCTTCGGCCCGGTGGCCACCCTGGTGCCCTACCGGGACCAAGACCTGAACCACGCGCTGCAACTGATTCGTCGTGGTCAGGGTTCTCTGGTGGCGTCGGTGTATGGCACGGACCACGGCGCATTGGCGCGGGCTGCCAGCGAACTGGCCGACAGCCATGGGCGCGTGCACGTCATTTCGCCCGATGTGGCTGCTTTGCAAACCGGTCATGGCAATGTGATGCCGCAATCACTGCATGGCGGCCCTGGCCGTGCGGGTGGTGGCGAGGAGCTGGGTGGCTTGCGCGCCCTGGGCTTTTATCACCGCCGCAGTGCCGTGCAGGCCAGCACCCAGGTGCTCTCTCAACTGTGAGACGCTCACACACATCCCCCCTCGTTCTCTAGGGAAAACCATCGTCTCTCCTGGGCGGCCCCATGACACCATGACGGCCTGCATCAGGAGAACGCATGGCCGAGGAGCAACCACACAACGCCCACCCGCCTGTGGCCGTCACGGCCGGGTCACCAACGGCCACAGACCTTCGGCTGACTGACCCGCTGCAATGGTTGCGGCTGGGCTGGCGTGACTACTGTCGTTGCCCGGGCATCGGCCTCTTTTATGGCGTGTGTTTCTTCATCATGGGGCATGCCCTGCTGGCTGTCTTTCACTCCGCCCCGGAATACGTGCTGGCCCTGAGCGCTGGCTTTTTGCTGATGGGGCCCTTCCTGAGTCTGGGCCTGTACCACGCCAGCCGGGAACTGGAACAAGGGCGCTCCCCTTCACTGCCTCAGTCCCTGCTGGCCTGGGAAGACAGCAAGGGCGCCATGGCGG
Source organism: Limnohabitans sp. (assembly GCA_018883305.1). Classification (GTDB taxonomy): domain Bacteria; phylum Pseudomonadota; class Gammaproteobacteria; order Burkholderiales; family Burkholderiaceae_C; genus Limnohabitans. Next base: position 3,199 of record VEQI01000367.1, read on the forward strand.
TCTTTGCCGGCGTGCTGCTGATCCTGGAAATGCTGTGGGGCCGCGCCTCTTTGGTGGTGTTCGCCGTGTCCTTCAACAACGTACCGTCCGCACACAACGTGTTG
>VEQI01000368.1 GCA_018883305.1 Limnohabitans sp.
GCCGAGCACTGATAGCGTCCAGGACGGGTCGATCACCGTCAACCGAGCCACAGGTCCCGGGGCTGACCTGGGTCGCTCACGCGTGCTCGAGTGTCGTGGCGTTGAGCGTCGGTTTGGTGGATTGGTGGCGCTTTCGGGCGTGGACTTGCACATCGATCGTGGCGAAATTTTCGGACTGGTGGGCCCCAACGGCAGTGGCAAGACCACCATGACCAATGCCATCACCGGTTTCTATCCGCCTCAAAAGGGTCAAATTTTGCTGAATGGCCGGGAAATCACCGGCATGGCGCCGCACGCGGTGGCGCGTCAAGGCGTGGCGCGCACGTTCCAGAACCTGGCCTTGTTCAACGGCATGACCGTGCTCGACAACATTCTGCTGGGTCGCCATGTGCACATGCGCCCCAGCGTGATGCGCACCATGCTCTACCCCTGGCTCAGCCGTGACGAGGAAATCGAACATCGCCGTGTGGTGGAGGACATCATCGACTTCATGCAGCTGCAAGGTGTGCGTGACGAACTGGTCGATGCCATTCCCATCGGTTTGAAAAAACGCGTGGAACTGGCGCGGGCCCTGGTGGCCGAGCCCAGCTTCCTGATCCTGGACGAGCCCATGGCCGGCATGAACCAGGAAGAAAAAGAATACATGGCCCGCTTTGTCCTCGATGCCCGTGACGAGCGTGGTGTCACGGTGTTGCTGATCGAGCATCACATGGACATCATCACCGGTATTTGCGACCGCATGCTGGTGCTGAGCTACGGCGAGGTGATCGACTCGGGCATTCCGCGCGAGGTGATCCGCAATCCGCGCGTCATCAAGGCCTATCTGGGAGGTTCGCGTGAAGCCGCATGACACTGCCGCCAGCGGCGCGCGCTGGGATTTCCGAACCGATCGCACACTGGTGGATTTACTGGCGCTCAACGCCACACACCAGCCCGAGGGTGTGGCCCTGCGTGAAAAGGACCGGGGCATCTGGCAGCAAACCACCTGGGCCCAATGGCTGGACGAAGTGCTGTGCTGCGCGGCGGGTCTGGCGTCACTGGGCTTCGGACCCCATGATGGACTGGTGGTGTTGGGCGACAACCGTCCGCATTTGTACTCTGGCATGTTGGCCGCCGGTGCCTTGCGTGGTCATGCCATGCCGGTGTATCCGGACGCCACGCCCGACGAAATTCGCCACGTGGTGGAGCAGTCTGGTGCGCGCTACGTCCTGGCCGAAGACCAGGAGCAGGTCGACAAGATGCTGGACCTGCGCGAAACGTGTCCGCACATCGATCACGTCATTTATGACGACCCGCGTGGCATGGGCGCCTACACCGATGCCGGCCTGTTGTCCTGGTCGTCACTGGTGGCGCAGGGTCGCGCCAGTCTGCAAGCGGATCCGTCGTTGCGCGACGCCTTGCTGACGCGTGCACAGCCAAACGACATTGCGGTGTTCATCCACTCCTCGGGAACCACTGGCAAGCCCAAGGGCGTGATGCTCTCGCACAGCAACGTCATCTCCGGTGTGGCCAATGCTTACCGTGCCAAGTCCTTTGATTTTGGTGAGGAAATTCTGGCCTATCTGCCCATGGCCTGGATTGGTGACTTTGCCATCACCCTGGGCGCAGGCATTGCCCTGCGCTTCACCATCAACATCCCGGAAAGCGCCGAGACAGTGCTGCACAACCTGCGTGAAATTGCGCCCACGTATTACCTGGCCGCCCCCCGCAGTTGGGACAACATGCTCACCATGGTGCAAGTGCGGATGGAAGATTCCACGCCCTTGAAGAAAGCCTTGTACACGTACTTCATGGATGCCGCCTTGCGCATTGAACGGCACAAACTCACGGGCGGCACCGCATCGCTGGCCGACAGTTTCACGCGCTGGCTGGGTGAGTGGCTGGTGTACGGCCCCATCAAGGACCAACTGGGCCTGAGCCGTCTGCGCCACGCCTTCACCGGGGGTGAGGCCATTGGTGAAGACACCTTTGTGTTCTACCGTGCCCTGGGGGTGAAGCTGCGTCAACTGTATGGACAGACAGAAACCAGCGCCTTCAATGCCATGCAGGACGTGGACGAAGTTCGCCTGCACACGGTGGGGCGTCCGTTGCCCGGTGTGGAGGCGCGCATCAACGACGACGGCGAGATTCTCATCAAGTCCGGCAGCGTGTTCCAAGGCTACTACCGCAACGAGGAATCCACCCGCAAGACCTTGCGCGATGGCTGGTTGCACACGGGTGACGCCGGTTATCTGGAGGAAGATGGCCACCTGGTGGTGCTGGGCCGCCTGTCCGAGGTGGTCTACACCGCCCAAGGTGAACGCTACATTCCCAATTACATCGAGAACCGCCTCAAGTTCAGTCCCTACATCAAGGACGTGGCGGTGCTGGGCAGTGGACGTGACACGCTGGCAGCCATGATCTGCATTGACATGGAGTCCGTCGGACATTGGGCCGAGTTGCGTGGACTGTCCTACATGTCGTACTCCGACCTGTCCCAGAAAGAGCCGGTCATGGATCTGCTGGTGCAGGCGGTGGAGCGACTCAATGCCACCTTGCCCGAACCCCTGCGTCTGCGCACCGTGGTGAGCCTGCACAAAGAGTTCGACGCCGATGACGGTGAGATCACTCGCACGCGCAAGCTGCGTCGCAATGTCGTGGAAGAGCGCTACGCACCCATCATCGAGGCCATTTACGCCGGCCAGTCCGAAGTCTCGATGAAGGCGCGTATCGTCTATGAAACCGGCGAGGAGGGCGTGATGGAACGCCGCCTGGCCATCAGGAAGGTCTGAGCCATGGATCTGAGCTATTTGCTGGAACTGGGCGTCAACGGCGCACTGGCGGGTTTGATGTACTCGCTGGTGGCCATGGGGGTGGTACTGGTCTACAAGTCCTCCTCGGTGCCCAATCTGGCCCAGGGCGCACTCACCATGGTGGGGGCTTACGTGGTGCTGTTTTTCGCCAGCACGCTGGGGCTGTCCATGTGGTTGGCCGTGCCTCTGGCCATCGTCACCATGATGGGCGTGGGCATGGGCGTGGAACGCGTGGCGCTGCGTCCCCTGGCGGGTCGCCCCATTGTGATGATTCTGATGATGACGCTGGGGCTGGACATTTTCTTGCGCGCCCTGGCCATGACCATCTGGGGCGGTAGCGGCCGCCCCATGCGCATCGGCATCAGCGATGACCCGATGTTCCTGGGGCCGCTGCTGATCAATCGCGCGTATGCCGTGGGCGCTGTGGTGACCTTGGTCTTGTTCGCGGTGTTTGTGTTCTTCTTCCAGACCCGTCGTGGGGTGGTGCTG
>VEQI01000039.1 GCA_018883305.1 Limnohabitans sp.
CAACCCGCCCATCCCGGGCACCACCCTGTTTGATGGTGACCAGGCCCAGAAGGGCTACGCACTGAACAAGATGTGCTTTTCCTTCAACGACCAGGTCAACCGTGACGCCTTCAAAGCCGACGAGGACGCCTACATGCGTCGCTATGGCCTGAATGACCAGCAAAGCGAGGCCATTCGCACCCGCAACGTGCTGGGCTTGCTGGCCGCTGGTGGCAACGTCTATTACCTGGCTAAATTCGCCGGCATTCTGGGCCTGGACGTGCAAGACCTCGGCGCGCTGCAGACCGGCATGACCAAAGAGGCCTTCAAGGCCAAGCTGCAAGCCGCAGCCCTCGGTTGATCATTCACCCCTTCACACAGGAAGAAGCACCATGGCCCAGATTGTTGGCGGACTCGCCTCATCCCATATTCCCGCGATTGGCGGCGCCATTGCCAAAGGCATTCAACAGGAACCCTACTGGAAGCCCTTCTTTGACGGCTTCCCGCCCACACATCAATGGTTGCAACGCGTCAAGCCCGACGTGGTAGTGGTTTTCTACAACGACCACGGTTTGAATTTTTTCCTCGACAAGATGCCCACGTTCTCTGTCGGTGCGGCCGCTTCCTACCAGAATGCGGATGAGGGCTGGGGTATTCCCACTTTGCCGCCGTTCAAAGGCTGCCCCGAGCTATCCTGGCACCTGATCGATCATCTGATCGAGAAAGAGTTCGACATCGTGACCTGCCAGGAAATGCTGGTCGATCACGCATTCACCTTGCCCTTGAAACTCTTTTGGCCGCAAGAAGGTGCTTGCCCAGTGATGACGGTGCCGATCTGCATCAACACCGTGCAGTTCCCCTTGCCGTCAGCCAAGCGGTGCTTTCAGCTGGGGCGTGCGGTGGGAGACGCCATTCGTTCCTGGAACAGTGACCTCAAGGTGGCGGTCATGGCCACGGGGGGCTTGAGCCATCAACTCGATGGGACGCGTGCAGGCTTCATCAACAAGGCGTTTGACCTGGAATTCATGGACAGCCTGATCAACAACCCCGAGTGGGCCACGCAGTTCAGCATTCACGAACTGGTGGAAAAGACCGGCACACAGGGCGTGGAACTTCTGATGTGGCTGGCCATGCGTGCGGCGTTGGGCACAGGATCGGTGAAGGAAATCCACCGCAACTATCACATCCCGATTTCCAACACGGCCACGGGCGTGATGGCGTTGGAAGTCGCCTAAGGCAGAACAAACGGACGTACCCGTGAGAAGAGGGCTGCGCGTCCAAGCCTCTGCAAAAAGACAAGGGGCTGTGAACTGAGAGGTTCACAGCCCCTTGGGCTTGCAGGCTTGGCCTGGCGGGTAGGTGTCGAGGCGGTGCCCGACAAGACACCCTGAATGGATTAAAGCGAGTCAATGAAGCTGCGCAGTTTGTCGCTGCGGCTGGGGTGCTTCAACTTGCGCAGTGCCTTGGCTTCGATCTGACGGATACGCTCGCGTGTGACGTCAAACTGCTTGCCCACTTCTTCCAACGTGTGGTCGGTGGACATTTCGATGCCGAAGCGCATGCGCAGCACTTTGGCTTCACGCGGGGTGAGGCCATCCAGGATGTCCTTGACCACGTCGCGCAGGCCGGCCTGCATGGCCGCTTCCACCGGCGCCGTGTTGGCGGTGTCCTCAATGAAATCGCCCAGGTGGGAATCGTCGTCATCCCCGATCGGCGTTTCCATGGAGATGGGCTCCTTGGCGATCTTCATGATCTTGCGGATCTTGTCCTCGGGGATCTCCATCTTGGCAGCCAGGATGCTGGCATCAGGCTCAAAGCCAAACTCCTGCAGGTGCTGACGGCTGATACGGTTCATCTTGTTGATGGTCTCGATCATATGCACCGGGATGCGGATGGTGCGGGCCTGGTCTGCGATGGAACGCGTGATGGCCTGACGAATCCACCAGGTGGCATACGTGGAGAACTTGTAACCGCGACGGTATTCGAACTTGTCCACCGCCTTCATCAGGCCGATGTTGCCTTCCTGGATGAGGTCCAGGAACTGCAGGCCACGGTTGGTGTATTTCTTGGCAATCGAGATGACCAGACGCAGGTTGGCCTCGATCATCTCTTTCTTGGCGTCACGGGAGGCGGCTTCGCCTTCGTTCATGCGCTTGTTGATGTCTTTCAATTCAGCAAGAGGAACCACCACTCGCGACTGCAGGTCACTCAGCTTTTGTTGCAATTCCTGCACCGGCGGCACGTTGCGGCCCAGTGTGGCCGACCAGGGCTTGCCTGCGGCTGCCTGCTTGACCACCCACTGCAGGTTCAGCAGATTGGGCGGGAACTCCTTGATGAAGACGTCCTGCGGCATGCCGCACTTGTCCACGATGATGCGGCGCAGTTCGCGCTCTTTCTTGCGCACATCGTCCACCTGTGCACGCACCATGTCGCACAACTTCTCGATGGTGCGGGCCGTGAAGCGGATGGTCATGAGCTCGTCGCTCAGGGCACGCTGCGCCTTTTGGTAGGTGGGGGTGCCGTAGCCTTCCTTGTCGTACACCTTGTGCACTTTTTCAAACAGGGAGGCAATGCGGCCAAAGCGCTCCAGCGCTTCGTTCTTGAGCTCTTCCAGTTTTTTGGTCAGGGCCTTGGAGCCGCCCTTGCCGTCGTCATCGTCGGAGTCGTCGAATTCGTCGAAGTCTTCTTCGGCCACGTAGTCGTCGGCCTCGTCGGCGTTGCTGAAACCGTCCACGATGGAGGAGATCACCACCTTGCCTTCGCGGATGTCCTCGGCCATGCGCAGGATCTCGGCGATGGTGGCGGGAGACGCGCTGATGGCCTCCATCATGTCCATCAAGCCGCCTTCGATGCGCTTGGCGATTTCAATTTCACCTTCGCGTGTCAGCAGTTCCACGGTGCCCATCTCGCGCATGTACATGCGCACGGGGTCGGTGGTGCGACCGAATTCGCTGTCCACGGTGGAGAGGGCGGCTTCGGCTTCTTCCTCGGCTTCTTCTTCGGTGGCAGCGGTGGGGCCGGTGTTGTTCAGCAGCAGGGTTTCGGCGTCCGGGGTTTGCTCATAGACGGCCACACCCATGTCATTGAGCATGGAGATCACGACCTCCAGCGTTTCGGCGTCAACCAGCTTGTCGGGCAAGTGGTCGGAGATTTCGCCATGCGTGAGGTAGCCGCGCGTCTTGCCCAGCTTGATCAGGGTCTTCAGGCGTTGGCGACGCTTGAGCAGGTCTTCCTCGGACAGGATGGTTTCATCCAGGCCGAATTCTTTCATCAGCGCGCGCTCTTTGGCCTTGCTGATCTTCATGCGCAGGGGCTTGGCCTTTTCTGTGCTGGCGCTGGCTTCTTCCACCACTTCGGGCTCAGCGAGTTCAAGCAACTCCTCGTCCTCGCTCGGGGCGGGAGCGGCCTTGCCCTTGGCCTTGCCTTTGGCAGCGCTCTTGGTGGCCTTGGGTGGGGGGCTGTGTTCAGCCGCAGCCGATTTGGTCGGGGCTGCTTTGGCGGGGTTGGCTTTGGCCGTTGATTTGGTCTCGGCTTTGGCTTCGGGCTTGATGGCGGCCGGCGCCTTGGCGGTGGTCACCCCCTTGGCAGCGGGCTTGGCGGGCGCAGCCTTGGCAGTCGATGCCGTGGCAGGCTTGGACGCCGCAGGAGCAGCGGTTTTTTTGGTGGAAGAGGCAGGAGTCTTGGTCACGGAAACGGATTTCTCGACGGCGCCGGTACCGCCTTTGGCGGTGGCCGACACGGATTTGGACGCTGGCTTGGCGGGCGGGGCCGACTTGCTGGCTACAGCAGCCTTGGCAGGGGCTTTAACGGGTGCCGATTTGGCGACCGGTTTGGCAGGAGCGGCTTTGACAGCCGCTTTGGCCGCAGATTTCGCAACGGGCTTGGCCACCGATTTGGTGGCCGTGGGCTTGGATTGACGGTCAGGCATCTTGTTCCTCGACAGCAAACGACAAAACCGGCGACCCGGTGACGGGCGCCACGAAGCTCAGCAGGGGAGGCAAGCGAGGAGGGCGAACATTTGGTGTGCAGTCCTTGCGGGTCTGGGCGGGTCGTGCACAAGGGTCACGGTTGGCCACTCCGGAGGTGCTGCTGTCGCACTTGCCTAGGAAGCGTGGATTATACCCGAGGGTGTGGATTTCAACTGCGCGTAGCGGGCGCTCAGGGCCTTGAAGCGCTCATAGAGCGCCGGGTCGCTGGCCACGTGGGGGGCCATTTCGTTGAGTTGCGCCGAGAGATGGGCTTTTTCCATTTCATGGAGGATGCTGGCCAATTCTCCCTTGTCGTGCTCCAGTTCTGCGGGGGCTTGTTCGACCAGGCCCGTGAGCCAGGCCTCCTGTTCGTGACCGCGCAACGCCTCGCGCAGGGCCGCCCAGGGCTGAACGCCATGTTCGTGCAGCTGATGGTCCAGCCAGACAAACGCTTCGCCATGCGGAGCCGGCAACTCGCACAGCAGAGCGTGTTGCGTGGGCGAAAGCGTGTCCCAGGCGGCCATGGCGCTGAACAGCAGCTGGATGGCACGATCTTGCCGCGGAGCCACTTGACGTCGCAGACCGACTGAAGTGACCGTCGGACGTCGACCCAAAGACGAACCGGTGTCTTTCCAGCGAGACTTGAAGCTACCGGTCTTGCCACCCGTGTGCTCGGGTTTGGCAGACCCCGTGGCACCATGGGTATGGGTGTTTCCTGCTCGCTCGGTTTGCCACAGTCGCTGCAGTTCGTGGGAGCCAATCTGGACCAAGTCGGCCAGCTCATTGAGCAGCTGGGTTTTCAGAACCCCTTCGGGCAACGCCGTCCACAACGGTTTGGCTTGGCTGGCCAGCAGGGCGCGTCCCTCTGCCGTGGCCAGGTCGCAGCCCTCTCGGGCCGTATCGATCAAAAAGCGGCTCAGCGGCGTGGCATCGTGCACGCTGCGGGCAAAGGCATCGGCGCCAAATTCGCGCACGAAGCTGTCCGGATCATGCGGGTCGGGCAGAAACAGAAAGCGGATGCTGCGCACGTCGGTGGCGTAGGGCAGTGCCCCATCCAGGGCCTTGCGCGCGGCGCGGCGACCGGCTGCGTCGCCGTCAAAGCTGAAGACCACTGAATCGGTGACGCGGAACAGCTTTTGCACGTGGTCAGTGGTGCAGGCCGTGCCCAATGTGGCCACGGCCTGTGCAAACCCCAGTTGCGCCAAAGCCACCACGTCCATGTAGCCTTCCGTGACCAGCACATAGCCGGCGTCTCGGATGGCCTGGCGCGCCTCATAGAGGCCATAAAGTTCACGGCCCTTGCTGAAGACCGGGGTTTCAGGGGAGTTCAGGTATTTGGGCGTGCCTTGTCCCATGACGCGTCCGCCAAAGCCAATGCATTCGCCCTTGACGTTGCGGATGGGAAACATGATGCGGTCGCGAAAACGGTCGTACCGCTTCTCTTCCTGGCCGTCTTCATGCTGATGAATGACCAGGCCGCTTTCCACCAGTATCGCGGCCTGGTAGTCGGGGAACACACTGGCCAGGGACCGCCAGCCCTCCGGGGCATAGCCCAGACCAAAGCGCTTGGCGATATCGCCAGACAAGCCTCGCCCTTTCAGGTACTCAATGGCTGTCGGGGCTTTGCGCAGGTGTTGACGGTAAGCGCTGGCGGCTTGCTCCAGCACGTCAGTGATGGTGGCCTGGTGCTCACGTCGCTGGGCCAGGCGTTGGCGCTCAGCCGGGTCGGCCTCTTCTTCGGGCACTTGCATGCCATAGGTTTGGGCCAGGTCCTTGACGGCCTCCACAAAGCTCATGCCGGCATGCTCCATCAGAAAGCCGATGGCATTGCCATTCTTGCCGCAACCAAAGCAGTGAAAGAACTGCTTGGTCGGGCTGACCGTGAAGGAGGGGGACTTTTCCGCATGGAAGGGGCACAGCCCCATGTAATTGGCCCCCCCCTTTTTGAGTTGCACGTGGCGACCCACCACCTCGACCACGTCTGCGCGGGCGATGAGTTCCTGGATGAAGTCTTGAGGGATGGCCACAGGGGGATTGTCGGTGATCTGGCTGCCGGCTTGGAAATCCAGTGGGCAGGATGGCCGGCCATGCAGGGCTGGCGCGGGGCTTCAATCACCCGCGGCCGCCCCCTCGCGACGGGGATCAATGCCGGTAGTCCAGCGTGGCTGCTCGGGCGTGCCCACGTTGAACAGCACATGCAGCCCGCTGGCCATGGGCTGGGTTTGTACCGGGGCACCCAGGGCGCGCAGGGCTTGTTGCCATCCGGGTGGAAAACGGTCTGCCTCCAACAGTGTCGGCCCGTTCAGTGAGGCCACGTGCGGCAGCGACACGGCCTGTTGCGGTGGGCGCTGTTCATGCAGCAAGGCCAGCAGTGTCTGGGCCACATAGGGAATGATCAAGGCCCCTCCGGGACTGCCCAGCACCGCCAGCAAGCGCTGGTCTTGATCATCAAACACCAGGGTGGGGGACATCGAGGAACGCGGCCGTTTGCCGGGTTCAACGCGGTTGGCCACGGCACGTCCCCGAGCATCACGGGGTATGAAGCTGAAGTCGGTCAACTGGTTATTCAGCACAAAGCCACCCACCATCAGTCGCGCCCCGAAACTGCTTTCAATGCTGCTGGTCAGGCTGACGGCTTGTCCACGACCGTCCACCACGCTGAGATGGGTGGTGCCCAACTCGGGTTGTGCTGGCATGGGTGCCCACGCGGTCTTCGCGGGCCCCGGGTTGCCAGCGGGCGCCCGTTGCATGGACGGCGTGGTGGGCGTGGTGGGTAAGGCGAGGGCACGTTGTTGCAGATAGTCGGGTGCCAACAAACTGGCCCAATCGCCCGCAGGGGCGGGAATGAACGACGGGTCGGCGATGTAGGCGTTACGGTCGGCGTAGGCCAGCCGGCTGGCCTCGGTGAAAAGATGCACCCTGGTGATGTCTGGAAGGGAAGGCAGGGCAGTAGCCGGGGGGAGCTGCGTCCATAGTGGGGCGTGTTCCAGCAACCCCAGGATCTGGCTGACCGTCAAACCCCCTGAGCTGGGCGGTGGTGCGCCACAGATGCGGTAGGAGCGTCCTCCAAAGGTGTGTCGATGGCAGAGGGCTGCGCGGGTCACGGCCTGATAAGCGGCCAGATCCTGAGTCCGCAAATAACCAGGATTGGTGGCATGTTGCCGCACGCGCGACACCATCGCGTCGGCCAAGGAGCCTTCATAAAACGCACCCACCCCTTCGCGGGCTATTCGCCGCAAGGTGTGCGCCAGAGCAGGATTTCGCAGCAGATGCCCTTCGGGCCAGGCCTCTCCCTGTGTGTTGTAGTAAAGCGCCCGGGCCATGGGGTCTTCACGCAAGCCCTCCGCTTGACGGATGGCTTGATGCAGCCGAGCGCTGATGGCAAAGCCTTGCTCAGCAAGCGCAATGGCAGGTTGAAAGAGCCTCTCCCAAGGCAAACGTCCCTGTTGCTGGTGGGCCAGGAACAGCATGCGCAACAACCCGGGCGTGCCGACCGCGCGTCCCCCCTTGACCGCGTCCCCCCAGGCCATGGGGCGGCCGTCGGGTTGCAGAAAAAGCTGTTCCGTGACGTCTTGTGGGGCGGTTTCTCGCCCATCCAGAACGCTGACCGCGGACCCTTGCGCCAGCAACATGAAGGCGCCGCCACCCAGTCCGCTGGATTGGGGCTCCACCAGCGTGAGCACCAGCTGGGCAGCGATGGCGGCATCCACGGCGCTGCCGCCTTGTTGCAGCATTTGCCATCCCGCCTGAGTGGCCAAGGGGTGGGCCGTCACAATGGCCCGCGTGGTGAAGGTCTGCTCGGGTTTGTCCAGCCAGGCGCTGCCGGGTTCTGGCGTGGTGCGTGGATCCACCTGAGGCCAGGTTGCTGTCAAGGGGCTGCACAGCAGCGCGCCCAGCAAAACCCGCAAGACATGCTGGTGCATGCCCCTGAGCCACCCCTTGGTCGTCCACGGGGCAGGCTCATGGTGTTCCGCCAGTGGCTCTGGCGGGTAGTGTTTCAAGTGGCGTCCCATCGCGCCCATCGTCGGGATGGGGTGGGCCGTTCAGCGTGGCGCCAGGCGGATGGCGCCGTCCAGTCGAATCACCTCGCCGTTGAGCATGTCGTTCTCGAAGATGTGGCGGGCCAGGCGCGCATAGTCCTCGGGTGTGCCCAGTCGGGGGGGGAAGGGCACACCGGCCGCCAGTGAATCCTGAACCTCTTTGGGCATGGAGAACAGCATGGGCGTGCCAAAGATGCCCGGGGCAATGGTCATGTTGCGGATGCCATTGCGTGACAGGTCGCGGGCGATGGGCAGGGTCATGCCGACCACGCCACCCTTGGAGGCGCTGTACGCCGCCTGACCGATCTGACCGTCATACGCGGCCACCGAGGCGGTGGAAATGATGACGCCGCGCTCACCGGTGGCTTCGGGGTCGTTCTTGCACATGGCGGTGGCCGCCAGGCGAATCATGTTGAAGGTGCCCACCAGGTTGACCATGATGGTCTTGGTATAGGTGGACAGGGCGTGCGGGCCGCTTTTACCCACGGTTTTCTCAGCGGGGGCAATGCCTGCGCAGTTCACCAGACCCATGAGTTTGCCCAGGGAGACGGCGGTGTCCACCACCTGCTGGCCATCGGCTTCGCTGGAGACATCGCAGCGGACAAACTGACCGCCGATCTCGCGGGCCACGGCTTCGCCTTTGTCCACCTGCATGTCTGCAATGACCACTTTGCCGCCGTTGGCGGCCAGCATGCGGGCCGTGCCCTCACCCAGCCCGGAGGCGCCGCCTGTGACGATGAAAACCTTGCCTGAAATGTCCACGTGATCCTCCGTTGGCTTGATGGGTTGACAGAGCGCCAGGGCCAGGAAATCCAGCCGCGCCCAGACCGCCGCTCACGCCTTGAAAAAGGCCTGATGGGGGGTGCGGATGATTATGTCAGACGCCCCTTGCACGAAGCTAAACCGGCGAAAATCAGAGGCATGAAGTTGATCAAACTGTATTCCTGGCTGTCCGTTTGCAGTCTGCTGGTGCTGACGGCGTGCAGCACGGCGCCCACGGTGCCCGTCACCTCCACGTCGGGCGCGGCAAGCGCTGGTATGCCCGTCACCAGCGCCGGTGCCAGCGGCGGCGCCAGTGCGCCCACCGTCGCGGTGCCTGAGCCCCCGGCCGCGCCACCCAAGCGTGCACCCAAACTGGGCTTGGCCCTGGGTGGTGGGGCCGCGCGCGGCTTTGCCCACGTGGGCGTGATCCAGGTGCTGGAGGAGGCGGGCATTCAGCCCCAGCTGGTGGTGGGGACTTCCGCCGGCAGCCTGGTAGCGGCTTTGTACGCCAGTGGCAAGAACGGAGCGCAATTGCAACGTGTGGCGGAGACGATGGAGGAGGCCACACTCACCGACTGGACCATTCCCTGGCTCTCGCGCGGCATGATGCGCGGGGATGCGCTGGCGCGTTATGTCACGTCACAGACGGGGGGGCGTCGCATTGAAGATGCACGCTTGCCGCTGGGCATCGTGGCCACGGATCTGCATAACGGCCAAGGCATGCTGTTTCAGCGGGGGGACATCGCCACCGCGGTGCGCGCTTCCAGTGCGGTGCCCTCGGTGTTTGAGCCTGTGCGCATTGGCGGGCGTGACTATGTCGATGGCGGACTGGTCTCACCCGTGCCGGTACGTTACGCCCGACAAATGGGTGCCGATGTGGTCCTGGCCGTCGACATCTCCAGCGCCCCAGAAGGCAACAAAGCGGCAGACATGCTGCAAATCCTGTTGCAGACCTTCACCATCATGGGCAAGAGCATCAACAGCTTTGAGCTGAAAGAGGCGGATCTGGTGGTGCGTCCAGCACTGGGCAACGTCGGCAGTGCGGCTTTCAATGAGCGCCGCCGCTCCATTGAAGCAGGGCGGCAAGCCATGTTGCAGTTGCTGCCGCAACTTCGCGAGCTGCTGGTGCGCTAACACCATAAAAAAAGGGCCCGTCTTGCGACGAGCCCTAAGGGATCCCTGAACCGTGAAGGTGTCGAAAGGATCCGAGGAGACAACTGGTTCGGGGCGGACACCCACCCCTTCATCACTGGATGAAATTAACGCTTGCGGCCAGCGGTGGCGGTCTTGGCGGCGCTGACGGCGTTGCTCACGGCGGAGGCGGTCAGGGCTTGCAGGTTGGCTTGAGCAGCTTCAGAGGCTTGCTTGACCACTTTTTGCACGCTGTCCATGGCGTTGTGGCTGGCGGCCATCGAGCTCTTGACCAGGGCCATCACGGGCTCGGTGCCGGCGGGGGCGCTTTTAGAAGCGTTGTCCACATAACCGACAAAGGCTTGCTGAACCTGGCTGGCTTGCTGCTCGAAGGCCTTGCTGAATTCGGCGTTGGCGGCAGAAGCGATGTCATACACGTGGCGGCCGTAAGCAGCGGCTTTCTCGGCCAGGGGTTGCACGGCGGCAGTTTGCAGGGCCACCAGCTCTTGAGCGTCCTTGACGGCCAGCAGGGCTTGGGCGTGCTGAGCGGACTCGCTCAGGGCGGCCTTGGTGGCAGCCAGGTTCAGCTCGACCAGCTTTTCCACGCTCTGGAAGGCTTTGTCGGACAGGCCGAACAGCACATCGAGGTTGGCTTTCTGGGAGGAGGCGATTTGTTCAACGTTCAGCATGGAAAACTCCTGGTTAGATGAGGGGGCCGTCGTCCGCAGAGAGCCAGGCAGAGGATTCATTCTGGTTATGTTGCGGTGCAGCATGGGTGAAAGTATAGATGCGAAGTTCGTCAAAACTCGATGAAATTGCTGCTTTGCAGCATGATTAGAGAGCGCCTCCTAAAACGGTTACCTGTGCGCACCTTGTCACAATCCTCCCCCTGTGAAAGCCTTCTACGCCACCCCTCACGTCCAGCAACTGCCGCCTGGGCACCGTTTTCCCATGGGCAAGTACGAGTTGTTGCGCGCACGCGTGGCGGCGGAGTTGCCAGCCATGCAGACAGCGCTGGCTCAGCCGGCCACGGACGGCGAATTGGCCTTGGTGCACACCCCGGCCTACATTGAGGCGGTTCAGCAGGGCACTTTGAGCGCCGCGGCCCTGCGTGAAATTGGATTTCCCTGGAGCCCGGGGATGGTGGAGCGCGCACGGCGCTCCAGCGGCGCCACCATCCAGGCCTCCCGTGCTGCAGCCGTGGAGGGCGTGGCCGCCAACCTGGCCGGGGGGACTCACCATGCTTACCGTGACCGGGGCAGCGGCTTTTGTGTGTTCAACGACGTGGCGGTGGCCGCCCGCCTCATGCAGGCTGAATGGGCGCGTGAACGCAGCCGCGTGCAAGACCGGGTGTTGCGGGTGGCGGTGATCGATCTCGACGTGCATCAGGGCAATGGCACGGCGCACATCTTTCAGGGCGACCCTTCCGTGTTTACGTTGTCATTGCATGGGGCGCGCAACTTCCCCTTCCGCAAAGAGGCGGGCAGCCTGGATGTGGACTTGCCGGATGGCTGTGGCGATGACGACTACCTGCAGGCGTTGGAGCAGGCGCTGGACGAGCTGGATCGGCGCTTCGAGCCGCAGCGTGTGTATTACCTGGCAGGCGCCGATCCACATGAAGGGGACCGACTGGGCCGGCTGAAGCTGAGCTTCGACGGCCTTGAAGCCCGTGACCGACGCGTCTTTGACTGGGCCTGGCAACGCCGGCTGCCCCTCACACTGGTGATGGCTGGTGGCTATGGCACGCGCATCGAGGACACGGTTCAGGTGCAGATGAATACGTTTGGCGTCGCCTTGAGCTACTGGCAGACCTGGCAACGCTGGCAAAATCCCTCCTCATGACTTCTTCCGCCGCATCAGCCCGCCCCGCGCCCGAATCGCGTCAGGCCTACCAGGTGTTTCGCGACATCACCACCCGCTGGATGGACAACGACATCTATGGTCACATCAACAACGTGGTGTACTACGCGTGGTTCGATGCGGCGGTGAATGCACACCTCATCGAACAGGGTGTTCTGGACATTCACGCCGGTCGTACGATTGGCCTGGTGGTGGAGACGCATTGCAATTATTTTGCGCCCCTGGCCTTTCCCCAACTTGTCCAGGCAGGCATTCGCGTCGCATCCATTGGCTCGTCCAGTGTGCGTTATGAAATTGGTCTGTTCGCTCAAGGCGAAGACCTGTGTGCGGCCAAGGGACACTTCATCCACGTGTATGTGGACCGTGACACCCGCCGGCCGGTGCCCTTGCCCGATTCATTCCTTTCCGTCTTGAAAGCCCTTGCATGAAACACGACCCGCGTGCCATTGATGACGTTATCCGCTCGCGCGCATCGGTGCGCGCCTTCACCAACGAGCCAGTCCCTCGCGAGCTGATCACCGAGATTCTGGAAGTGGCCAGCCGTGCGCCCTCCGGCACCAACACCCAGCCCTGGAAAGTCTATGTGCTGCAAGGTGCTTCGCGTGACGAATTGGTGCGCAAGGTGTGTGCGGCGCATGACGCCATCACCGCCGATCCATCGCTGGCCGCGCAATACCAGGACTCTTACGACTATTACCCCACCAAATGGTTTGAACCTTACCTGGCGCGTCGTCGTGACAACGGCTGGGGTCTGTATGGTGTGCTGGGCATTGGCCGCGGCGACAAAGACAAGATGCATGAGCAGCATCAGCGCAACTTCCGTTTCTTTGATGCGCCGGTGGGGCTGATGTTCACCGTGGACCGCGGGCTGGGTCGTGGTTCGCTGCTGGATTACGGCATGTTTGCGCAATCCGTCATGCTGGCCGCTCGTGCGCGGGGTCTGGACACTTGCCCGCAGGCCGCCTGGACCAATTTTGCGTCCATCGTGATGCCTCACATTGGCGCGGGCGACAACGAGATGCTGATCTGCGGCATCTCATTGGGCTGGGCAGACCAGAGTGCCAAGGTCAACACGTACGTGTCACCGCGCGAACCCGTGGAGAGCTTCACCCGCTGGTGCGAGTGAAGGAGCCGACATGATCATCACGAGCCTGCTTGACACCGATCTGTACAAATTCACCATGATGCAGGCCGTGCTGCATCAGTTCCCGGGTGCGCAGGTGGAGTACAAGTTCAAGTGCCGTCAGCCGGGCGTGCAATTGGCCCCCTATGTCGAGGAGATTCGTGAGGAGATCCGCTCGCTGTGCAGCCTGTCCTTTCAAGAAGGTGAGCTGAACTGGCTGCGAGGACTGCGCTTCATGAAGAGCGACTTCGTGGATTTTCTCAGCCTGTTCCGGCTGAATGAAAAGTGCATTCAGGTGCGCCCCTTGCCCAGTGGCGAGATCGACATCACCATTCGCGGGCCCTGGCTGCATACCATCCTGTTTGAAATTCCGGTGCTGGCCATCGTCAACGAGGTGTATTTCCGCAACACCCAGCCGGTGCCAGATTTCATTGAAGGTCGTCGTCGCTTGGACGAAAAAATCCGTTCCTTGCAAACCGACGAACTGCGCGAACTGAAGATTGCCGACTACGGCACGCGGCGGCGTTTCTCGCGTGCCTGGCAAGAGGAGGTGCTGCGTGTGCTGGCCAATCGTCTGGGCACCGGACTGAATGGCCAACTCGCGGGCAGCAGCAATGTGTTGCTGGCCATGAAGCTGGGACTCACGCCGTTGGGCACCATGGCCCATGAATACCTGCAAGCCTGTCAGGCCCTGGGCCCTCGTTTGCGCGACAGTCAGGTGTTTGGTTTTGAATCCTGGGCGCGTGAATACCGTGGTGACCTGGGCATTGCGTTGAGCGATGTCTACGGCATCGAGCCGTTCCTGCGTGACTTTGACTTGTATTTCTGCAAGCTCTTTGATGGCGCTCGCCATGACAGCGGCGACCCCTTTGCCTGGGGCGAGCGCATGATTGCGCATTACCGACACCATCGCGTGGACCCGCGTACCAAGACCCTGATCTTCAGTGACAGCCTGACCGTGCCACGTACCATCGAGCTGTATCGCCAGTTCCGGGGGCGTTGTCTGCTGGCCTTCGGCATCGGTACCAACCTCACCAATGACCTGGGCTATGAGCCCTTGCAGATCGTGATCAAGATGGTGCGCTGCAATGGCCAGCCGGTGGCCAAATTGTCAGATACACCGTCCAAGAGCATGTGTGACGATGAGAAATACCTGGCCTATTTACGGCAGGTGTTTGACATTGAACAGCCAGCCTAGAGATTCACCATGCTGTCTCTATTAATGGCTGTGTTTGTCGTGACTTACGTTGCGATTGCGTTTGAACACTTTCTGGGTATCAACAAATCTGCAAGCGCCTTGGTGGGGGCGATGTACAGGGCGGTCGGCTCCTTCCTGGTGCCACCTCCCGACACGATGCGCGCCATCGCAGGGAGGGTGAAGGCCAGTGACTTGCCGGACGACGTGCCCGTGGCGAGTACGACGTTCGAGCCCTCATGGGCGGCTTCGGCGGCCTGCGCCTGATG
>VEQI01000369.1 GCA_018883305.1 Limnohabitans sp.
GGGCAGGGGGGCCCCACCCGCCACAGGCGCTTGTCAAAGAACACGCTGGCGGTGTAGCGCTGGACCAACTCGCTCATGGGTTCGGAGAAGAGGGCCGACCAGCCCTGGGATTTGGTGTCGAGTTGATTGCTTGCCATGGCATGATTTTAGTGGGCTGGGGGCGCATCCCGCGTGCTAGCATGGGCGTCATGTCCAGCCCTTCTGTATTGGGAAAACGTTGTGAGCTCCGCCCCGCTGATCATTGCCACCCGTGAAAGTCGACTGGCCCTGTGGCAGGCCCACCATGTCCAGGCTCTGTTGCAGGAACGCGGACGAGCGGTGGATTTGCTCGGCATGACCACCCAGGGGGACCAGATTCTGGATCGCACCCTCAGCAAGGTGGGGGGCAAGGGCCTGTTTGTCAAAGAGCTGGAAGTGGCGCTGGAGGAGGGCCGTGCTGACCTGGCGGTGCACTCCTTGAAGGACGTGCCGATGGAGTTGCCATCAGGCTTTGCCCTGGCCTGCGTGATGGAACGTGAGGACCCCCGGGACGCCTGGGTGTCGTCCCGCTACCCGAATTTGCAGGCTTTGCCGCAGGGTGCTGTGGTGGGTACCTCCAGTCTGCGGCGAACGGTGCTGTTGCGAGCCCTCCGGCCCGATCTGAAAATCGAGCCCCTGCGAGGCAACTTGGACACCCGATTGCGCAAGCTGGATGAAGGCCAGTACGACGGTATCGTGCTGGCCGCTGCCGGCCTCAAGCGGCTGGGCCTGGGCGACCGCATCCGCCACATTTTTGAAACCCACGAAATGTTGCCTGCAGCCGGCCAGGGCGCCCTTGGCCTGGAGGTTCGCGCAGATCGTGCCGATTTGCAGGCCTTGCTGGCTTCGCTGGCTCACCAGACCACTTGGCTGGCCGTGGCCGCCGAGCGTGCTGTGAGCCGTGCCATGGGTGGCAGTTGCTCCATGCCTTTGGCCGCCCATGCGGTCATGCAGGGAGAGTATCTGCACTTGCGCGCCGCTTGGGGAGACCCGGAAGGAGATGCCACGCTGGTCACGGCAGAACTCACGGACGACTGCGCCGACCTGGCGGCGGCCGATCGAATTGGCACGGAAGTGGCGGCTCGTTTGCGTGCCGGGGGTGCGCGCTGAATGGCATCTCGCGTCATTCTGACTCGTCCGGCCGGACAAAGTCGGACCTGGCGGGATGCATTGCAAGCCGCAGGGCATGAGGTCCTGGACTGGCCGCTGATTGAAACTGGGCCAGCGGACGTTTCCGACAGTGTGGACCAGGCCTGGCAAGAGCTCTCCAGCTGTCAAGCCTGGATGTTCGTGAGTGCGCCCGCCGTTCAATATTTTTTTGCTCGTCGTCCCCCGGGGGTGCAGCTACAGCATTGGCATGCCTGGGTGACAGGGCCAGGGACTCGGCATGCCTTACATCAGTATGGCGTGACTGATGACGCCATCTCCGGCCCCGCGGAAGATGCGACCCAGTTCGACACCGAGCACCTTTGGCAGATCGTGCAGCCGCTCGTGGCGGCCTGGCCGCCCGAAAGGTCCGTGGCCATTGTGCGCGGCACCGAAGTGGCAGCTCAGGGGGGTGACGCGGACACCGCTGTAGCCCCGCACAACGGTGTCGGGCGTGACTGGCTGGCAGAGCAACTGTCCGCACAAGGTGTGCAGGTGCGCTGGGTGGTGGCCTATCGGCGTGGTCCACCTGCCTGGGATGAGGCGCAACGTGCTCGAGCCCGATCTGCCGCGGGCGACGGGTCGGTCTGGGTGTTCAGCAGTTCTTTGGCAGCACAGTACCTTGCCGCTCTGCTGCCCGGCGTGTCGTGGGCACAGGCACGGGCCGTGGCCACCCATGAGCGCATTGCTGCTGTCTTGCGGGCGTATGGTTGGGGGCAGGTGTCGATCTGCAAACCACAGGCTGGTGAACTGTTGCGCAATCTGGCGTCATTAGAATCCGCTTCATGAGTGCCGAGCCCGAAACCACACCCGTGCCTGATTCGGCGACGCGTCCCGCGCCCGCTGCGGGCGTCACCGCACCGGTGCAAGCCACTGCGGGCCCCGCCTCGTTTGCCCCTGAGCGGCAGGCCACGTCTCGACCACTGATGTGGTCGTTGGGCGTGCTGGCAACCGTGGCGGTGGTCAGCTCAGCCTTCTTGTGGCAAAAACTGTCGGGCATTCAAGAGCAACTGGCTCGGCAAAGCCAAGACACCAATGAGCAAGCCATTGAAGCCAAGACACTGGCCAAGCAAGCCCAGGAATTGGCGCGTGACACGGCCGCACACCTGGCGTTGACTGACAACAAACTCAACGAGGTGGCGTTGCAACGCAGTCAGCTGGAAGAGTTGATGCAAAGCCTCTCCCGCTCCCGGGACGAGAACCTCGTGGTCGATATTGACTCCGCTATTCGTCTGGCCCAGCAGCAGGCGCAACTCACGGGCAGTGTGCAGCCCTTGCTGGTGGCGTTGCGTTCGGCCGAGGCCCGGCTGGCCAAGCTGTCGCATCCCCGGTTGGCGCCCTTGCAACGAGCGCTGACCCGCGACATCGAGCGTGTGAAATCGGCCTCCGTGGCAGATACCCCTGGCTTGTTGATTCGGTTGGACGAACTGGCTCGCTGGGTGGATGATCTTCCGCTGGCCAATGCCGTGGCGACGCCGCAGCCCAAGCCAGTGACCGAAAACGCCGTCCCCGCCAGCAGCTGGGCCCGAGCGGTCAGTGCCAGCTGGTGGGAAGGCGTGTTGCTGGCTGTCTGGGATGACGTGCGCAGTCTGGTGCGGGTCAGTCGCATTGATCGGCCCGAGGCCGGTTTGCTGGCCCCGGAGCAGAGCTACTTCCTGCGTGAGAACCTCAAATTGCGTCTGCTCAATGCACGCCTGGCCTTGCTCACGCGCCACCACGAGGCGGCTCGCCAGGACTTGACCCAGGTTCAGCTTGATCTGGAGCGGTATTTCGATGTCGGTTCGCGGCGCGGGCTGGCAGCGCAAGCCGCTGTGCGTCAGGTGCTGGCTGACAGCAAGCAAGTGGAGCTGCCACGTATTGACGAAACCCTGGCGGCCTTGACCACCGCCGCGGCGGGGCGCTGAGAGCCTGCCCCCATGCCCGTCTTGCACGCCAGAACACCCCGCCTCGTCGTTGCGGGTCGTCGCCAACAGCCGTGGCGCCGCCGCGCCTGGCGCCTGGCTGCGGGTCGTTTCGACGCGGCCTTTGGTCGCGGCGGAACAAGCCCCGGGTCCTGAGCCCGCCCTGCGACCCTCCGATGCGCGGCGTACTCTGGATCGTCCTGCTG